>NZ_JAOCDI010000039.1:0-54259 GCF_029840855.1 Pseudomonas sp. GD03862 | reverse complement strand
GCGGCTTGACCAGGATCGGGCTGGCCGGACGGCCGTCGGCATCGACCGCGATATTGCCGCGTTGGGCATAAGCCTTCCAGTCGCGCAGCATCAGCGCCACCTGCTCGGGGTGCCCTGCGCCGATGTCATGGTGCTCGCCAGGGTCCTTGCGCAGGTCATACAAGTGCCAGCTCGGCTTGCTGTCGGTGGCATCCCACACCAGCTTCAGCGGGCCCTTGCGCAACGAGGCGCTGCCGTTGATTTCCCACCCCAGGGCTTCGTCATGGGCGTGGATCTGGCTGTCCTTGCCTTGCAGGTAGTTCAGCGCCGATGTGCCTTGCGGCGGCACGATATCGCGGTCTCGGTACTTGACGCCGGGCATCGGCGCACCGGCCAGTTGCAGCAGGGTCGGCATGATGTCGCGGACGCTGGCCAGCTCTTCGCTGCGGCCGGCCTTGATGGTGGCCGGGTAGTAGACGAAGGCCGGTACGCGGATGCCGCCCTGGTAGGTGGTCATCTTGTAGCGACGGCTGGGCAGGGCGCTGACCTGGGCCCAGGCCGAGCCGATCATCAGGAACGAATCGCGGCGGCCGTAGTTGTCCAGGCGGTTATCGAAGTTTGCCTTGATCCACTCGGGGTCGACTCGGGTGGCGTTCTCCGGACCGTTGTCGGACATGAACAGGATCATTGTGTTTTCCAGCTCGCCGGTCTTGCGCAGGTGTTCCACCAGGCGCCCCACCTCGGCGTCCAGCGCCGTGACCATGGCGGCGTATACCTCCATGGTGCGCGCGGACTGGCGTTTTTGTTCATCGCTCAGCGATGCCCAGCTCGGCACGCCTTCCAGTTGTGCTTGCAGGGGGAAGTCGGTGGGCACCAGGCCGGCTTCGCGCTGGCGCTTCAGGCGCTCGTGGGCGATGACTTCGTAGCCTTGGTCGTAGCGGCCTCGGTACTGCGCCAGGTACGCATCCGGCGCCTGCAGCGGCCAGTGCGGCGCGGTGTAGGCGGCAAAGGCGAAGAACGGTTTGTTGCTGGCCTTGCCTTGGTCGATCGCGTCGATCAGGCGGTCGGTGTACCAGGTGGTGGAATAGAAGTCGTCGGGCAGCGTGATCGGCTCGCCGTTGTGGCGATAGGTGGCGCTGTAGTTCGACTGCAGGTCCATGTTGGCCTGCTTGAAGTGCGCCGCGCCGCCTTCGAGCAGCACGTAGGCCTGGTCGAAGCCGCGGTTGTGTGGCTGCTGGGCCGGTTGCATGCCCAGGTGCCATTTGCCGGCGATGTAGGTGCGGTAGCCGGCGTCGTGCAGCAGTTCGGCGAGGGTCGCGACATTGGCACCGAGCACGCCTTCGTAGCCGGCGCGTACCTCTGCGCCGGCCGGCAGGCGCTTGCGCGTCTCCGACATCATGCCCAGCCCGACCAGGTGTGGATCGTTGCCGGACATCAGCATCGCCCGCGTCGGCGAGCAACTGGGCGCGGCATGGAAATCGAGCATCAGGCGGCCGTCGGCCAACAGTTTGTCCAGGTTGGGCGTCTGGATTTCGCTGCCCAGGGCCGACAGGTCGGAGAAGCCGAGGTCATCAGCGACCACCAGCAGAATGTTTGGTTGTTTAACGGTTGGTGCGGCCATGGCGTGGCTGGCACCGAGCATGAGCACGCCGAGGGCGGCAAGGGGGCGGAGGCAATTCATGGGGGGACTCTTGTTTTTGTAATGGACTCGAATTTTGCGCATGGCCTCTGAATAGACAGCACGCCACTGGATTCTAGCGACGGATGAATGAATGCCGCAGCCGCTCGCTGCAGAAGTGTGCGATTAGCGAACGCTTGATGCTGATCATTCCTTGTACACGGGCAAAACGCTATTGACGGCGCATATGGTTAACAAAAATAATCGTTAATAGAGTTATCCAGTTTGTAAGAACAATTATAAAAACAAGTGAAGGGAAATTCTGATGATCAAGCCGTTGAACGGGGTATGCCTGCCCCTCATGGTGCTTTCGCTGTGCCAGTCCGCCTACGCGGCCAGCCCGCTTGAAGAGAGCCGGCCGGGGAGGCCAGGGGCCCCTCGCTGGATCGAGGACTACCGCTTTCTCGACGACCCCGCCAAGGCCACTGCCCCCTTCGATGGCCTGCGCTACCATCGGCTGTCAGAGTCGGCCTGGCTGCAACTCGGGGCTGAGGCCCGCTACCGGGCCGATGCTTCGGACAAACCCTTCTTTGGCCTGCGCGGGCTGAACGACGATTCCTATCTGCAGCAACGGCTGCAGGCCCATGCCGACCTGCACCTGTTCGACGATGCCGTGCGTACTTTCGTCCAGGTCGAGAATACCCGCGCCTTCGGCAAGGACTTGTACTCGCCCAATGATGAAAGCCGCAATGAAGTGCGACAGGCCTTCGTCGATTTCAACCACGATTTCGCCGCCGGGCGCTATACCACACGCATAGGTCGCCAGGAGATGGGCTTCGGCGACCAGGTGTTGGTCACCTACCGCGACGCGCCGAACATCCGCCTGAGCTTCGACGGCGTGCGCGCCAGCCTCAACCTCAAGGACGGACGCAAGCTGGATGCATTCGCTGTGCGCCCGCTGAAAACCGGTGAAGACAGTTGGGACGATGGCAGCAACAACAACATCAAGTTCTACGGCCTTTACGGCACCTTGCCGCTGTCGGCGTCGTGGAACATGGACCTGCTAGCCTTTGGCCTGGAAACCGACGACCGCAGCCTGGCCGGCGAGTCGGGTGACGAGCAGCGCTACACTTTCGGCACGCGGCTGTTCGGCCGCCATCAGGCACTGGACTGGAGCTGGAACCTCGTCGGGCAGACCGGCCACCTGGGCAACGCGTCGATCCGCGCCTGGGCGCTGTCGAGCGACAGCGGCTTCACCTTCACCCACCCCTGGCAACCGCGCCTGGCCATGCGCATCGATGCCGCAAGCGGCGACAGTGACCTGGGCGACGGAAAAGTCGGCACCTTCGACCCGCTTTACCCACGCAATGGTGTCTATGGCGAAGCCAGCCTCACCACCCTGAGCAACATCATCGTGGTGGGGCCGACCTTCGGCTTCTCGCCCTGGCGCACGCTGCGCATCGAGCCCGGCATCTTCGAAGTGTGGAAACAGCGTGAGGAAGACGGCGTGTACATGCCCGGCATGAGCATGTTGGCCAACACCCGCGGCACGGGTCGCCATGTCGGTACCATCTACCGCGCCAGCACGCGCTGGCTTGCCACTCCCAACCTGACCCTGGACCTTGACCTGAAGTACTACGACGTGGGCACGGCCATCAAGGAGGCTGGCGGCGAAGATTCGTCGTTCGTCTCAGTACGTGCCACGTTCCGCCTTTGACCACCCGACCGATAACAACAACAGAGGGCCACACATGCATCATTCATCCGCGTCATCGGGCAAGGCCGTGCTCACCATCGGCTTGTGTTTTCTCGTTGCCTTGCTGGAAGGGCTGGACCTGCAGGCCACCGGCATCGCCGCGCCGCACATGGCCAAGGCATTCAACCTGACCCCTGCCATGCTCGGTTGGGTATTCAGTGCTGGGTTGCTGGGGTTGCTGCCCGGCGCGCTGATCGGCGGTTGGCTGGCAGACCGCTTTGGCCGCAAAGCGATCCTGATCGTGGCGGTGCTGCTGTTTGGCGGCTTCTCGCTAGGGACCGCCCATGCCCAGACCTACGATTCGCTGTTGATCGCGCGGCTGATGACAGGGCTCGGGCTGGGGGCGGCGTTGCCAATCCTGATCGCCCTGGCCAGCGAGGCGGCGCCCGAGCGTCTGCGCAGCACAGCGGTCAGCCTGACTTACTGTGGTGTGCCGCTGGGCGGGGCGGTTGCGTCGCTGATCGGCATGGCCGGCGTGGGCGACGGTTGGCGTACGGTGTTCTACGTCGGCGGCATCGCACCGATCGTGATCGCCTTTGTGCTGATGATCTGGCTGAAAGAGTCCCAGGCATTCCGTGCCCAAGGCGTTGCCAAGGCTGGCAGTGAAGGTGTGCTTGCCCAACTGTTCGGGCCGCAGCAGGCAAGCCGCACGCTGTTGCTGTGGGTGGCATGTTTCTTCACCCTGACAGTGTTGTACATGTTGCTCAACTGGCTGCCGTCGCTGTTGATCGGCCAAGGCTTCAGCCGACCGCAGGCGGGCGCCGTGCAGATTCTGTTCAACCTGGGTGGGGCGGCTGGATCGTTCCTGACCGGTCGGATGATGGACCGCGGGTTTGCCGGGCGGGCGGTATTGATCGCCTACGCCGGCATGCTGGCGTCGTTGGCGGGGCTGGGGCTGTCGAGCAGTTTCGGGCTGATGTTGCTGGCCGGGTTCACTGCAGGGTATTGCGCCATTGGTGGCCAGTTGGTGCTGTACGCGCTGGCGCCGACGCTGTATTCGACCCAGGTGCGCGCAACGGGCTTGGGCGCTTCGGTGGCGGTGGGGCGCCTGGGTTCCATGGCCGGCCCTCTGGCGGCTGGGCAGATCCTTGCAGCAGGCGCAGGTGCGGGGGGGCTGCTGATGGCCGCGGCTCCGGGCCTGGTGCTCGCGGCGTTGGCGGCACGTGCGCTGCTGAAACACCGAACCCGCACGCAACGCCCGGAGCCGGGTGAGGCTGCGGCTCAGGACCCTGCATAGCGCTTCCTTGGGGGCTAGTGCTGCTTGCGCAATGCCTCCTGCTCCGGTTTGGCGACCGTGACCCGGTTACGGCCCGATACCTTGGAAAGGTACATGGCGCTGTCTGCACTGCTGAGCAAGGCGCCGAGCTCAGAGGCAGGGGCCTTCGCGAACGCTAAACCTATGCTTGCGGTGACCGGGTGTTCATCATTCACACGCAGTTTGGCTATCAGGGCCCGCAGGCGCTCGGCAACCTCAATCGCCGTGTCTGGCGGCGTATTGGGCAGCAGGATGGCGAACTCCTCGCCGCCCAGCCTGCCGGCAATGTCGTTGTCACGCAGGCTGGCACTGATCGCTGCACCGATGCGCTGCAGCACCTGGTCGCCCGCGGCATGCCCGAACGTGTCGTTGATCTGTTTGAAATGGTCGACGTCCAGCATCAACACGGCCATGAATGCACCTGCGTCCTTGCACTGGGCGTGTTGCGTCGACGCGTTGTCGAAAAAAGCACGTCGGTTGTTCAGGCCAGTCAGTTCGTCCGTGCACGAGGCCACCATGGCCAGCCGATGCGCGCGTTGCATTTCGTGTTTCAGGCGCCAGGCCGTCGTCAATGCCGAGGACAGGCTTCGCGTCGCGCTGACCACGAACCAGGCAAACACCAATACCGCCAAGGCTATCCCTTGTTGCAGCGTGGAAGGTTGCAGCAGTAGCCAGCCCGTAGAAGGCAGCAAGACCAGGCCCATCGACACCAGGGTCATGTTGCGGTAAGAGGAGTAGCACGACACCGCGCTGACAGACATGCCGACGGCAAACAGCATGATCAGCGTCTGCCCCAGCGCGTCGTTGGCGGGCATTACGGCAAAGGCGCCCCAGCCCCAGATAGCCGCCGACAGCATCAGCGTGACCCAGTAACGCCACTCCCAGCGTTCGGCCGTGCGCTGGTTGGCGGGTGCTCGCAGATAGGCGAAGAACATGGCGGTACGCACGCCGGTCGACAGGCCCAATAGCGTCATCCAGACCATGACCCTGTGCGGGTCGAAACGCTCCCAGCCCAACCAGCACAGCATTACGGCGGCCAGGAAGCTGCCAAGCACCGCAGGCGCTGACTGGACGAACAGCTGTTCGAGCCGATCCGTCCGTACGGAGCGCGCTATTTCATCGCGGGGATCAAGGTTTGTCATGGCTGGTGACGCCACTCGTGACCGGTAGCGGATACTGGCACGTTGCTGGCGTCTTGGAAAAGCCTCCTGGCGTTCACATGTGATGCCCTTCACCATGTTTGATTGCTGGATTCAGAAAGCGTTGCGGTAGGTAGTGGCAGTGCAGAACTGGCTATCACCACGGCTACGGCACCTGCGACGTTTTCCGCATTTCATGTCGTTGCGCGGATCCCTTCCTTGACCGAAGGCCAGTTTTCCCTCGCAAGTTCCGTATCACGAACATAGCCTGTTTTCCCGCAATTCGAAAGCCAATCGATCACCACGGCCAACAAGTGGTCGAGCAAGCCAAGGCAGCTGAGGGTGTTGCCCGAACCACTGGCGCCGACCAACGTGCAGGCTTTCAGAAGTCGAACGTCACGCCGGCATACAGCGCTCGACCGTCACCCGGGGCGTGCAGGGAAGCCTCCGCACTATCCGGGTCGTACCACACGTACTCATAGTAGCGGTTGGTGAGGTTCTTCAACTGCAGGTCGACACTCATCGCTTCGGTGACCTTGTACGTCGCGCCAAGGTTCGTGAGTACGTAACCGCCATACCGGCCCTGGGTATTCTCGCGTTCCAGGTAGTAGTGGGTCTGGCCATTCATCCAGGCCGTCAATTGCAGGGCAGGGGTGGCCTGGTAGCTGATGCCGGTGTTCCACAGGTGATGCGGCACGTGGTCGATTTCCTTGCCTTTGCTGGCTGGCAAGGCACTGCTGGGCTCAAGGATTTTCGAGTACTGCCAGGAATACGACATCCACATCTCGGTGCGTGCGTCCGGGTGCAGGTTAACCTGCAGGTCATAGCCCCAGCGGCGTGTCTCGCCGACGTTGTCCGACTCGCCGCTGGGGTCGTTCAGACGGCGGCTGACCTCGCCCGTGGCGTCCTGGCGCCAATAGGCGAAGCGGCCATCGACCCAACCGGCTGGCGTGAACTTGACACCGGTTTCCCAGCCTTCGTTGATCGACGGAGAAAGGTCTTCGTTGCGCGGTGGTACTTTGTAGGCGGCCGCGCCCGTACCCACCTGGAACGTTCTGCCCCAATTGGCATAGACGCTGGCGACCTTCCAGGGTGAATAGACCACGCTGAGCTTGGGCTGTTTGATCAGGCCGTAGTCGTTGATGTCGTAATCCTGGCCGGTCATCTCGTTGGTGAAGTCACCGCTGATCCTGTCCACACGGTACGCCGGGACAATCTTCAGCGATTCGACCGGTTCGATCTCCGCCTGCACATAGGCCCCCACGGTGTTGAAGTCGTAACGCTGGTCGCGGGTTTGCGCCTGCCGCACGCGGTTGAGCGTGCGGTAACGTTCGCTGCGGTTTTCCTGCTTCTGGATATCGCTGCCGCCTTCCAGGGCGAAGGCATGCAGCCAGTCGACCTGCGGGCGCCAGGTGAGCGAGGTAATGGCGCCGTACTGGGTTTCGTACGTGTCGCGTTCCTGCTGCGAACTGCTGCTCCAGTACTGGGTCCAGCGCCGGTCGTCAAAGGTGTTGACGTAGGTCCTGGCGGACCAGGACAGGGTCTGCGCCAGTTCGGTATCGAAATGCAGGCTGACTTGGTTCATCCGCCGCGTGCCCTTGTCCGTGGCGTTGTAGTCGTTGCTCATGCGCGGGTGATGGCGGGCGTTTTCCTCGGTGAGGTAGCCGGCCTCCTGCGCTTCGGACTCGTAATGGCGGGCGATCAGGCCCACGCGGTAGTTGCCATCGTCCGGGGTGTAGAACCATTTACCGCCGAAGCTGTAGCGTTCGGTGTCGGCATGGTCGCGGTAGCCGTCGACCTGCTGGCGGGCGAAGAAGTAGTTCTGCGTCCAGTTACTGGTCTCGATGCCCTTGGCCAGTTGCACCTCGCGGGTGTTGAAGCTGCCATAACGCATGCGCGCTTTGTTGTAGTTGCCGCCGGTACGGGTATTGATGTTGACGTTGCCCGCAATGTTGTTCAGGCCATAGCGCGGGTCGCTGGTGCCGCGCACCACCTCGATGCTGTCGATGTCCATGGGGAACACCGAGTCGATGAAGGGCATGTTGCCGTCATTGGTGTTGCTGGGAATGCCGTCGATCAACAGTTTCACGGCGTTGATTTCGCCTTCGCCATTGAAACCGCGGAACGAAAGCTTGCCGGAGGTGGTGCCTTGGTTGAACTCGGTGAGCATCACCCCCGGTGCCCGGCGGAACAGCTCCCAGCTGTAGGCAACTGGCATCTTCTCGAGGATGTCACCGCCCAGAATATCCACCGAACTGAGCACGCTGGTTGTGGCCAGGGGGCCGCTGTCGGTGCCGGTTACATTGACCGCGCCGAGGGTGAGTACCGAGTTTTCGGCAGGCAGTGTCTCAGCGATGGCAAGTGACAGTGGGTTGAGGCCGAACAAGGCGAGCACGGGCAGTACGGCGCGTGCGGTACAACGGAACGCAGGCATGGGTGGTTTCCTGGCAAAAACGGTCGGGCAAGGTCAGGCGTCGTGCAGCGCACGCCATGACCACAAGACAGCAGCGACGGTTTAGGCCAGGGGTGAGGCGCGGGGATTCAGCCGAGGCCACTGTTCTCGTGGCAGCGGCAAGGCATGACGGTCTCCCAGTAGAAGGTCGGCCGGCCAGTAGCGGGGGAACAGATGGCGGTAGTAATCACCGCCTGCCAAGGCATGGCCGGCATGGCCACAACAGCAGTCACCACTCTGGTGCTTGGGTTCAGGGGAGTGGTCGAGTTGCGGCAGGTCTGCCTTGAGCTGGGTCAACAGTGACTTGGGCAGGCTCTGGGCACCGTGAAGGCTGCAGAAGCTGCCAAATATCAACGACTGGCTGTCGATGCGGGGTGCCTGCAAGGCACGGTCGAGCGGCATCGCCAGCAGGTTGAACAGCAGGGCGAAGCAGGCGAACAGACAAAGTTGTGCACGTGCACGTGAAAGCATGAGTCACCCGACCGAACGTGGCGCGAATTAAGCCGCATCCGTTGCGGGCTGTATACGTTGCGTGGCATGCCATTTTGTCGCAGGTGCACCACGCTGAGGGCTCAATGACTGCGCATGCTGGCGGCCACCCTGAACACCCGCATCAGCCAGGCGAACAGGGGCAGCGCCTTCAGCGGCTGTTGCGCCCAATGCTCGGGCAACTCGGCGCAGCACCCCGCCGGCAAAGCCGGCAGGTGGGCCAGGCGCTCGGCCGGTGTCAGCTTGGGGTAGCCGACGTACAGCATGACAACCCCGGAGACGAACCACAGCGCCATGAACAGGCAGGCGACGATGCCCAGCCAGCGGTGCCACAGGTACAGCTGGCGCTTCACGCTCATCAGTAGCGCCACTGCACAGCGACTTCCAGGCTGCGCGGTTCACCCAGGTAGTACTGGGTGTTGGTCTGGTGGATGAAGCGGGCATAAACCTCGTCGGTGAGGTTGCGCAGCCGCGCGCTGACTTGCACGTGTTTGTCCAGGTCGTGGGTCATGGACAGCCCGTAGACGGTGTATGACGGTACCCATGCGGTATTGGCGGTGTTGGCGTACACCGATGAGACATAGCGGGCATCGGCCCCGACCTGCCAGCCGGGCGCCAGGTCGTAGGTCAACCAGAGGTTGGCCACGCGGTCGGGGATGTTGACCGGGTTCTTGCCCTTGCGCGAGTACACCACGCCGCCGATGGTCTCGTTGAATTCATCGTATTCGGCATTTACCCAACTGAAGTTGCCCGCCGCCAGCAGCTTGGGCGTGACCTTGAACGAGGCTGCCAGCTCGATACCAGTGGAGGTCTGCTGGCCCGCCTGCTCGGTGGTGTTGGGCACGGTCGAGGAGGGCACGGAGATATCCTTGCGCACGATGCGATACGCCGCTGCCGTCGCCGAGCCGCGGCCGTCGAGGAAGTCGAACTTGCTGCCTACTTCGACCTGACGGCCGGTGCTCAGGTCGAAGTCGCCGACCTGGCTGATCGAGGCGCTGGTCAGGGTACCGCCTGGTGGTTCGGCCGAGGTGCTGTATTGGGTGTACAGGCTGACGTTGGAGGTCAGGTCATAGACCAGCCCCAGGCGACCGGTGATGGCGTCCCAGCGTCGGTCCAGCCTGGCTCGCGCCACATGGTCGACCACGTCGAAGTCGATATGGTCGTAGCGCAACGCGGTGATCAACGAAAGTTGATCGGTCAGGCGGGTACGGTTCTCGACGAAGGCCGAGGTGGTGTCGGTGGTGGTGGTTCTGCCCTTGGTCATGGGCGCGTCCATACCGGGGATATCGAGGAAGTGCCCGGGTTCGAAGCCGTTCGGGTCAACCGTGTCGAACGCCCCCTTGGACAGCGGGTAGTTGGTTTGCTGGTTGGTGCTGTAGTCCATGCCGAACGCCCAGTCGCTGGCAAGGCCGAACAACTGGCCCTGATGGGTCAGCTCGAGCCTGTCGCCGTTGACCTCCTGGTCGTGCCGCTGGCGATAGCCGCCCGAGCGAGCGATGACGCTGTTGTCGGCGTTGTAGCGATACACCTCGAGATTGCGGTAATCGCGCTGGCCGTTGTAGTGGTAGAAGGTGTTACGCAGTTGGGTGTTGTCATCGAAGCGATAGTCGGTAATCGAGCGCAGCCACCGGGTGCGCTGCTCGTAGCGACCGTCTTCGACGTTGTAGTTGTTGAAACGGTTGTGCTTGTCGATGTGCAAGGTACCGACCAATGGCTGCAATACCGGTGTGCCCCAGTAGGGGCTGTCCTCTTGCTCTTCCAGGTATTCGATGGCCAGCGTGTGCGAGAGCTGATCGTTGATGTCGCTAAGCAGCGAGAAAGCCAGGTTGCCGGCCCCATTCTCCTGCCGATCGATATAGCCGTTGGTACTGGTGCGGCTGTAGTCGAGGCGGGCATAGTGGCGCGGGCCGTCGCCCGTGTTCAGCGCCTTGTTGAAGGCGACCGACGTTTCCATGGTGTCGTAGCGTGCATAACTGACGCGCCCTTCGAAGGTGTCTTCGTCACGGCTTGCCAGCCGGGTGATGAAATTGAGGCTGCCACCGACAGCGCCGCTGCCGTTGAGGAAGGAGGATGGCCCGCCGAGCAATTCGACGCGGTCGTAGATCCAGGCGCCCACCGGGCGCGCCGCGCCGCCATACTGCAAATTGATGCCATTGAACAACTGGCTGATCTGGGCACCGTTGAACCCTCGGTACGACACATATCCGCCCCAGCCGGGCGGAGCCGAGGCGTTAACCCCGGGCAGTGCATTGGCGGCGTCCTGGAAGTTACGTGCGCCGATGCGCTCCATGGTCTTGCGGTCGGCAACGCTGACGGAGGCGGGGTTCTCCCTGGCGCTGAGGTTCAGCCGCGAGCCGCTTTCGATGGGGCGATCAAGGTCAAGGCTGGTTGCCTCCTTGGGTTGATTGGCTGTGGCCGTGACATTGCTGGCCGGCAGGGTCAGGGTGTCATCCTGCGCCCAGGCACAGGTTGCGCTGCCAACGAGCAGCGCCAAAGTGGTCATGCGGAACATGCAAGGCTTCCTGGCTGAAATCGGTGAGCACACGCCCGCTGCCGATCAGGCGGCACGGGGACGTGGCGATGTCAGAACGCGAGAAGCGAAGCAGGAGAGGCGCGGGGATTGACCAGTGGCCAACGCTGCTTGGGCAGGCGTGGCGGAGGTTGGTTGGGTAAGGGGCTGCCCGGCTCGCCGGCGAGCAGGGTCAGCAGGCCGAAAAATACGGCCAGCAGTGTGGCGCTGAACAGGCTGGCGATCACGCAGTCACCGCCGGCAGGCAGGGTCGGATCGCTGAAGTCTTGCTCACCTTGGACCATGCCGCTGCTGTCTGCCGTGCACCAGGCGGCATCATCCATGCCAGCCAGGCGCAACCCGGCCATTTGCCCATGGCCCATGGCGCACAGCAACGAGCCGAACAGGATGCTGAAATACAGCACCCAGGCGACATGCGATCGTGTGTGGTGGGCCAGCTTCATGGCGGAACTCGGCGCGAAAACTGAATTATCAGGTTAGGAGGTTGGCGAGGGATTCTACATCTTCTGATGCATCTGAATAGTGTGATTTTTCAAGCACGAATATTCAATCGGGTACAGGCGCACGAGACTTATTGAACACCGATGAGTTCGGCAGCAAGCGCGCGGAGTTCGTCCTTGTCCTGTTGAAGTACAAGCCCACTGCCCGCGTGTGCAAGCAAGCGCGCGGCATGCCGGCTGCAGGCGGGTTGAAATGCGCGGGGATTGATGCGCGCCAGGCTGACCAGGGCTTTGATCAAGCGCAGATTGACCTCGTGCAAAGCCGCGCCGTCCCGGCTGATCGGCGCAAAAAAATCGTCAAACAGGTCATCCGCCAGCAGTGCACGAACATAGACCTGCGGGCATTCGTTATCCGTGCTTTGCGCCACGGGATGCAGTTTCCCCCAACACGTCAGGCAGCGAATGCCGCGGCCAATGATGTCGATGGCTGTACCGGGATCATTTACCGCTGGAGAAAGCGCTCGCGAGGCGATCTCTGACAACACCGAAAGCCCGAAGCGCGGGTCATGCTCGAACGTTCTCCTGAGGCCGATGGTCACGGCAGCGAGCATCTCGATGTCCAGCGCGCCATTGTCATCGAGCGGCTCGCCATCCACGGCCAAGGCCCGTGCCACCACCATACCCTCATGTACAAAGGTGCCAGGCAGGACTTCGAGGAAAATTCGAATCTCGGTGCGCGTTGCAATCTTGCTCAACGTGAGGACATCGATGTGCTGGACATAGCCGGTCTGGCGGCTTTTCACTTCATGGGTTATCCCAGGAAGCTTGAGGTCAGGCGGGTAGGCTGCAGCGCCCAGAAACGGGTGTTCAACACGCTGCTCGATGGCTTTGATCACTGCTTTTTCGACACGGTCGATCGTCTCGCCTACGCGCCCTAGTTTGGAGAGGTGATCAATCCAGCGCAGCAAGGTGTAGATGATCAGGACCACCACTGCAATCGTCACGGTGAAAAGCACTACACGACCTTGTGTACCGTAGGCTCCGGTGCTCAGTGCAATGATGCCGACGAGGCTGAAGAGAAAGGACCCGATGAAGGTCGCCAGAGCGTTCTGGGTCGTGGCGTCCTCCATGACCAACGAAGTGGCGCGCGGGGTTACGCCACTGCTGGCGGCACTGTAGGCCGAGACCATTGTACTGAGCGAAAACGTCGTGACGGCAAGCATGCTCGAGGCGATGATGCCCAATATCTTGTCAACGGCATCTGCACCGATACGTGCAGGCAAGCTGACCGGCACTGCATCCTTGAACACCATGGCCAGTAGCGCGGTAACCACCCCCAACAGGGAGAAAAGCGTTGCTCTGAACCAGAGACGCTTGGCAATTCGCGTAGCCATCCAACGCCAGCGAGCTATCATGAACACCTCCTGTTGCCGAGAGTGTAGGCCCTTATGGAAAGCTGCAGTTATTCATAAGCTGTGCCTTCAAAACCTCCACCGCCTTGGGCCTTCTGGGGTTGGCCTTGTGAAGCAGGACTACCTTGCGCATGTAGCTGTCAGCGTCCGACACTGGCGTTGCCTGTACGTCGTCAGTCTTCAATCCCGCCCAGAGTGGGACAACAGACGCCCCCATGCCTTTTGCGACCATGATGTAGATAGCATCCAGCGCATCCAGATTACAGAGGACATCGGGCTGCAGGTCATTGTCATTCAAGTACTGCTGGGCAATCTGCCCACCCCAGGCATGTGAGTCATATCGAATCAGGTTTCGACCAAGAATCGTCGAGCGGATGTCGCGCTTGTCAACGGGGTCTTTGGTCAAAAGCATCAGGGGTTCTTCTCGAAGAACCTGTACACGAATGCTTTTGGGGACGCTGAAGGGCGGACATACCATGATTCCCGCATCGAGCTCTCCGCAGGCTACTTGTTCGTAAAGACTGCGCGAGTCCCCTGGCGTGATGCGTAACCTCAGTTGCGGGGCAATGCTTGATAGCTGATTCATGGCCTCTGGCACTATGCCTGTCAACGCTGTAGAGATCGCACCGATCTTGAGATA
Organism: Pseudomonas sp. GD03862; assembly: GCF_029840855.1. NCBI lineage: Bacteria > Pseudomonadati > Pseudomonadota > Gammaproteobacteria > Pseudomonadales > Pseudomonadaceae > Pseudomonas > Pseudomonas sp. GD03862. Next base: position 40,549 of record NZ_JAOCDI010000039.1, on the reverse strand, counting down.
CCCCGACAGGCTACCGGTGTCCAGATCCTCTTTCAGCTCTGCTGCCCCCTGGATCAGATCTCGAATCTTCGGCAGCAACGACAGGCATTTCTCGGTAGGTTCGACAGCATGTGCGCTTCGGTTCAGGAGTTCGCACGCCAGCGATTTCTCGAGTGCTTGTATACGCTGGCTGACTGCAGGTGCTGTCAGGTTTTCCCGTCGAGCCGCCGCTGCAATCGAGCCAGTCTCTATCACCGCCATCAGGCTTTCGAGAAATCGAGTGTCCAAAACATTTCCTTTCGCTGAGAGATGGAAAAATGCGCTTTAGCACTTGCGCGAGGCTACGCTAACCTCCCCGAAAGTTCTATCAGAAACCAAAGAGGGTAGTTATGAAATCGTTATTTCATGTTTCATACCATGTTACAGACCTCGAAGCATCTCGTAACTTTTACGGTAATATTCTCGGCTGCAAAGAAGGCCGCACGAGTGACACTTATGTGGATTACGATTTCTTCGGTCACCAGATTTCGCTTCACAAAGGTGTTCCTTTTCCAACGACCCGCACCGGCAAAGTCGGCGACCATGAAGTGTTGATGCCGCATATCGGCTTGGTGCTGCATCTGGATGACTGGTTCGCGATGGCAGACCGCCTGGCGCTTCATGGTGTGCAGTTCGACATACCGCCGGTTGTACGATTCCCGGGCCAACCTGGGGAGCAGCGAACGATGTTTTTCCTGGACCCCAGTGGCAACCCGATCGAAATCAAAGGGTTCAAGAACTTCGAAGGTGTATTTGCCACCTGATTGGCAAAAACGTCCGGGACGCGCCGCCCGCTTTGTCTGCGTAAGATAAGAGGCGTGTATCGGTGAGTGGCCACTCAACAAAAATAACAGGCTCCAACGATGTGTTTGGCATTTTTGCCGGCCAATGTACAGTCCAAATTATAATAACTGGAGGACGTATGGCAAAGACTAGTCTGGTGACTAGAATTATTGCAGGTCTTGTGCTCGGGGTTGTAGTCGGGGCACTTCTTAATTTCTTTCCCGAGTACAAAGCCTGGATAATCAGCAGCTTTTTGCAACCCGTCGGCGATATTTTCATCAAGATGATGAAGATGATTGTCATACCTCTTGTATTCGCGTGCATGGTCGGCGCGATCGCAGGCAATGGTGATAGCAAGGCGATAGGGCGGGTGGGGGTGAAAGCCTTGTTCTACTTCTCTGTCGTGACCAGCATCGCAATTGTGTGCGGCCTGTTGGTTGGCAATCTTGCGCAGCCAGGCGTAGGTGCCAACTTGACGACGCTGGCAAACACCCAATCGCTCTCGCTTCCCTCTACCTCGGAGAGCACAGGGTTTGCTCAAGTCATCCTCAATATCATCCCGGACAATATCGTCGGTGCAATGGCGCAAGGAAAGCTGCTGCCTGTCCTGTTCTTCTCGGTCATGTTCGGCTTTGGGCTAAGTGCTCTGGACAAAGAGAAGAAAATGCCGTTGATCGCGGTAGTCAATGCCATTTCCGCGACGATGTTCAAGGTGACGCATATCGTGATGCACTACTCACCCATCGGGATCTTTGGCCTGATCGGCGTGACGGTCGCCAACTTCGGGCTTTCCGCGTTGCTGCCTCTGGCAAAACTGATTGCCGTCACCTACGTCGCGGTCATTCTGTTCGGCGTGGTCGTGCTGGGCGGCATCGCGAAGGTTGCCGGGATCAACATCTTCGACCTGATCAAGGCGATCAAGGATGAGTTGATCCTGGCGTTCAGTACTGCCGCCTCGGCGACTGTCATGCCCCAGCTGATTGAAAAGGTCGAGGCCTACGGTGCGCCGCGTTCGATTGCTACGTTGGTGATTCCTACGGGTTATTCCTTCAATCTGGATGGCGCATCGCTGTTCGTGGGCATCGGCACGCTGTTCATCGCGCAGCTGTATGAAATTCCCCTGAGCTTGGCTGACCAGGCGATGCTGATCATCATCATGGTGCTGACCTCCAAGGGCGCAGCCGGCGTCCCGGGGGCCATGTTCGTGATCTTGACCGCTACGCTGACCAGTGCCGGTCTGCCTGTGGAAGGTATTGCATTCATCGCCGGAGTCTATCGCTTGATGGACATGCCGATCACGGCGCTGAATGTCTTGGGCAACGCACTGGCGCCTCTGGTTGTGGCGAAGTGGGAGAACCAATACCGGATGCCTGCTGCCCCGGTGGTAGCGCCCGGGGAGCGCCCGCAAGTGTTGACCTGTTCGATTAGCGCTGGGGGCTCGGCAAAAACGACCTAGTGTGTTCATCGACATGATCGCCCTGCATGTGATGCAAGTGCCCATCATGCAGGTAATCGACATGCCCATCGTGTTCGATTGCCGTGTGGCCGCAGCCGGGCTTGTGCCGATGGTCATGGTGCGGATGCTGGTTGCAGGCACTCATTCCGAACGTCTATAGCTGCCATACCTCGGCCGACACGGCCGAGGTAGGTCGCTTATGTTACTCGTGGTGCGGCTCACCCAGGAACGTCAGTGAACTGAACAGACTCTGCTGGGCCACGGGGCTGCCGTCTGCCATTGGCAGGGTAGCCTGGGCCGCGATGATGTTGAGTCCTTCATTGCGTACGGTGATACGTGCCCGGCCTTGCTTGTCGGTGGTGGCGCTGACCTGGTGAGGGGCGCCCCGGTAATCGCCCTGCAGCGGGATATCAGCAGCCGGTTTGCCATCGAGCAGTACCTGCACTTCCAGCGTCTTGCCTGGCCCGACTTGCAGAGGGTCGCTCAGGGGAACGATCGCTAAACGCAGCATGTCCAGTTTCGGCAGGCGGGCGCCGCTCTGGTAGATCGCCAGGCTGTATTTCAAGCTGTGGGTGGAGGCGATCGCATCCTTGACATGGGTGCGATCCTGATTGACCCATTGCTTGTCCGGGCGCTGCGACCAAGGCCCGTTGTCCAGCAGCACGGCAAGTGCCGCAGGCGGGGTAAGTGGTTGCAGCACGGCATGATCCGCCAGGCGCTCGACCGTGACCGGGACCATGTTCCCTGTCGCGTCGAACGCCCAGGCGCGCTTGATCTTTTCCGCCTTGTAGGCGTTATCCTCGGCGCCGTGGCCGTACACGGCCTCGATATTGCCACGTCGCTCCTCGGTCCACAGGCCGTGGGCGCCTGCGTTGACGCTGACCATCAGGGTCAACAGGGAAGCGACTTTCAACGATGGATGCATGATGGTTCCTCGGTTCAAAGGCTAAGGGTCAGGCTGACACTGAAGTTGCGTGGCTCCCCGGGCAGCACCCAAGCGCTGTTGTACGAGCGTTCGTAGTACTTGCGGTCGAACAGGTTGTTGAGGTTAAGGCCGACGGTGACCTGTTCGCTGGCCTTGTAGTGCGCCAGCAGGTCGACCGTGCTGTAGGCGTCCAGGGTGAAGTCGCTGCCAGCCTGGCCGGAGCGTTCGCCGACGTAGTTCACCGCTGCGCCCACATCCGAACCGCGCAGGGCCCCGTCCTGGAATTCGTACACGCCCATCAGGCTGCCGCTGTTACGGGCGATGCCGAGCAAGTCGCTGCCTTTGGGCAGGGCTGCGTCGCCCTTGGTGACCTCGGCGTCGATGTAGGCGTAGGCGCCGATCACTCGCAACGCGTCGGTCAGTTGGCCGCTGAACTGCAGGTCCAGGCCTTGGCTGCGCGCTTCGCCCGCCGCTACGCTCTCGCCAAGGGCGTCGGTGGTGATGACGTTCTCCTTGTCGATATGGAAAAGGGCGATGGTCGCGCCCAGGCGGCTGTCGAGAAGGTCGAGTTTGACCCCGGTCTCGTAACCCAAGCCCTTTTCAGGCTTGTACACCTGGCCCTGGGTGCCGATGGTGTTGGGTTTGAACGAAGTGGATGCGTTGGCGAACACGCCGACTTGCGGGGTCAGTTGGTACAACACCCCGATGCGCGGTGTGGCAACGTCCTTTTCCTGGCTGTCGCTGAGGCCCGTGGTGCGGTTCTGCGAGGTCTGCTCGAAGCGCTCCAGGCGTACGCCCAGCAACCCGCGCAGGCGCTCGGTGAAAGCGATCTGGTCTTGCAGGTTGATCGCGTAGCTTTCAGTGTGCTCGAAGAAGTCGTTGGCACGGGTGATGGCTGGCTTCGGCTTGCCGTATACCGGGTTGTAGATCTCCAGCCCATACGCTGCGGAAGTGGCGCTTTGCGGGTACTTCTGGCTGTTGCGGTAGTTTTCGTACTCCAGCCCGACCAGGGTCTGATGCTGCCAGCCACCCAGCTCGAACTGCCCGTGCAGCTCGGCCTGGGTGATGCTGTCGTTCCATTCGAAGTCGCGTTCGCGATAGAAGCGCGTGATGGTGGTGCCCACCAGGGCCTGGGGCTCGGAGCTGTTGCCCTTGAGCGTGCCCTGGGTGTAGTGGTTGGCCAGGCGCAGCTTCCAGTTGTCGTTGAGCACGTGTTCCAGCGCCACGTCGAGGGTCTGGTTGTCGTTGCGGATCTCGCCGTCATTCGGCTCGCCAAGGAAGGTCGAGCGCTTGACCGAACCCATTTCGCCGTTGACTGCCGGAATGCCGCGATCGAACACCGACTCGGTGCGGGAGAACTCGGTGTCGATCATCAGTCGGGTGTCGGGTGACAGTTGCCAGCTCAGGGAGGGGCTGACGATACGGCGCTCGCTGCCGACATGATCGCGGAAGCTGTCGTTGTCTTCGACAGCGAGGTTGATCCGGCCCAGCAGATTCCCTTCGCTGTCCAGCGGCGAGTTGGCGTCCAGGGCGGTGCGGTAGCGATCCCAGCTGCCTGCGCTGAGGGTGAGGGTACTGAAGGCTTCGGCCTGGGGGCGCTTGGTGACGATGTTGACCAGTCCGCCAGGGTCGCCACGGCCATACAGGCTGGCAGCCGGGCCTTTGAGCACTTCGATGCGCTCGATGTTGGAGGTGTCCGGCGAGCTGTAGCTGCCGCGGTTGATGGCGAAACCGTTCTTGTACAGCTCGCCCGTGGTGAAGCCGCGCACACTGTAGTTGAGGAAAGTCAGGCCGCCGAAGTTGTTCTGCCGCGACACGCCGCCAGCAAAGTCCAGGGCGCGGTCGATGCGGGTGGTGTTGAGGTCCTTGATCACCTGCGCGGGCACGACGTCGATACTCTGCGGCGTGTCGCGGATGTCGGTATCGGTGCGGGTGGCCGTGGCAGAGCGGTTGGCACGATAGCCTTGCACCGGCCCGTCGGCGCGCTCTTCGAGGTAGGCGTCGGTGATGGAGGTTTCGTTCAGCAGCAAGGGTTGTGCCGCTGAAATCGGCTGGCCGAACAAGCCCAGCGTCAGGCCGGCCAGAAGGGGGGCACGAGGGTTCACGTAAAGTCTCCGTTTTTCACGCTATAACGTTGCATTGTTGGATACGTCCTGACTTGGGCACTGTCCACGAGCTCGAAGGGGATCACAACGGATACACCATCAGGCTCCACGGTGTAGGCTGTGCAGGCTGCACTCAATGCCAACATCGATGCCGCGCCCTGCTTCGGGCGGTGCTGCATCACAGATGACAAGAAACCCTTGCGAGTAGAGCGGCCCGCCTTGCGTCAGACCTGACAAATGAATCCTGATGAGGAAATGTTCATGTGTTGGGATGCGCATGTTATTAGATGTAATAACGTAACACCAGTGGTTAGCGTTCATTACCGGTTGCAAATGATTCTTGTTGGTCAGGCGCAGCGGCCTGCGGGGCGGACCAGGCCGAAGCATCGTGCGGGTGCAGGCTTTCCAGATGGCGAACGTGCACTTGGCTATCGCGGTAACCGTGCAGGTTTGCCTGAATACGCCGCGCAGCGTCTTCGACGAACATCAGGTTCTGCCCGTTGAGCGCTGCGAAAGCCTGTTCGTCAGCCCGTTTTACGGCGGTCTGAACCGGCGTGCGCAAGGCGCCTTCGATGTGGTCGATCAGGGCCAGCAACCCGAGATCCGGGGCATCGGCAGGTACCGTGACGCGCACTCGAGCTTCGCTGCGTTGGCTATGTGGCGTCGCCAGCGACGCGTTGCTGCGCAGCCACTGCGCGACGGCGCTGGCTTCGAGCAGTGGCTGGTCCTTGAAGGTTCGCAGGAAGCCGTCCTCAATCAACTGCCGAGAGAGAGCGGCCGAGCACGGGCAGGTCGAGGAGTAGCCGATCCTGACCTCGATACTCAGGTTCAGCGCCCCGCCGACCTTCGTCGCGAGCACGTGAACCGGGTACGACTTCCAGCCAGAGAGGCCCTCGGTCACCAGTGCAGGGCGGCGAACCAGCAAGTCGAAATCCAGGCGCAACCTGGCATTGCGGCTTTCGCAATCCTGATGGCTGTCGATCATCTCCTGCAACAGCGCAAAGAGGCTTGCCGGCGACACCGCCGCAGCCTGCCCCCAGGCGTCCAGCAGGCGATACAGCCTGGACATGTGAATGCCTTTGACATGCGGTGCCGGCAGGTCGACCTGGACATCCGCCCGGGCGTGCAGCTCACGCTGGTAGGTCGGTTCTTGGATCCTTACCGGCAGGTCGATACCCTGCATGCCGACCCATTGCAGCGGGCTGAGGCTGGGGGCCAGGTCGGTGACGGAAACGTCGGGTAATGCTGAGCTCATCATGTATATCCAGTGGTGGGAGCCTTGCACGTGGCAGCAAGGCGTTTGAATCAGTTCCAGCCGGGGAAGGGGTTGGTCAGCTTCATCCAGCCTTCCGGTCCCTGGGCCATTTCCTCATCGGTCAGCAGGCAGGCATCGAAACGCGCCCGCAGCGCTGCCTCGTCCATTTCCATACCGATCAGCACCAGCTCCTGGCGGGCATCGCCAACGTCCTCGTGCCATTTCGACCTGATGTGCAGGACCGATTCGCTGTCGGTCGGCCAATGTTCCTCGGGAACAGCCGCCCACCAATAGCCTGCTGGGCCATGGCGCGCGACGGCCCCGGCCTGGGACCAGTTGCCGGCCATGGACGGCTCGCAGGCGAGCCAGAAGTAACCCTTGGAGCGCACCACCCCAGGCCATTCGCTTTCCACCAGCGCATGGAAGCGGTCAGGGTGGAAAGGTCGGCGGGCACGGTAGACGAAGCTGGTGATGCCATATTCTTCCGTTTCGGGTGTGTGGGTGCCGCGCATTTCCTGTAGCCAGCCAGGCGCTCGTGAGGCCTCGTCGAAGTCGAACAGGCCGGTGTCCAGCACGCGATCAAGCGCGACCTTGCCGAACTCGGCGATTTCGACTTTCGCCCTTGGATTGAGGGTATTGAGGATGGCCATCAGGCGATCGCGCTCTTCGCCACTGATCAGGTCGGTCTTGTTCAGTACGATGACGTCGCAGAACTCGATTTGCTCGATCAGCAGGTCGACCACGGCGCGCACGTCTTCCTCGCCCAGCGATTCACCGCGTGCCTGCAGGCTGTCGCGCGAGCTGTAGTCGCGCAGGAAATTGAAGGCATCGACCACGGTGACCATGGTGTCGAGGCGTGCCACTTCGCTGAGGCTACGGCCATCCTCGCCTTCGAAGGTGAAGGTTTCCGCCACCGGCAGTGGCTCGGAGATGCCCGTCGATTCGATGACCAATTGGTCGAAACGACCCTCTTTGGCTAGACGGTCCACCTCGAGCAGGAGGTCTTCGCGCAAGGTGCAGCAAATGCAGCCATTGCTCATCTCCACCAGCTTTTCGTCGGTGCGTGACAGCTCGGCGCCACCCTCGCGTATCAGTGCGGCATCGATGTTCACATCGCTCATGTCGTTGACGATCACCGCGACTCGCCGGCCTTCGCGGTTGTTCAGAATATGGTTGAGCAGGGTAGTCTTGCCGGCTCCGAGGAAGCCGGAAAGTACAGTGACGGGCAGCCGCGCGGCTTCGTTGGTATGGGGGACAGGGGTGCTCATCGGGAGGCCTCATGATAAAGGGTGGTGCGCATGCGTGCGGCTCTGCTCAGTCCTCGCCTGCATCACGGCGAGTACAGGCGGCGCATTTACCGTGCAGCTCGATGACCGAGCTGCACAGCGAAAACACGTTCTGTTTCATCCAGTGCCCCAGGGCCTGGTTCAGGTACGGTACGTTGAACTCATCGACATGGCCGCAGCTGTCGCAGATGGCGAACGCTCTGAAACCTGCTTCGCACTGGCTTGAGCAGGTGCAGCTGACATAAGCGTTCAAAGACTCCAGCCGATGAATCAACCCTTGCTCGGCCAGGTGGCCCAGCGCGCGGTAGATCTGCGTCGGCGCCCTGACACCTTCATTGCGCAGGCTGTCCAGAATGGCGTAGGCACTGAGCGGCTTGTCGGCTTGCTGAAGCGCCGTCAGGACACGTTGCTGATTGCTGGTCAGTTGCATGCAGGTCTCCTTCCGTTGGCGGGCAGTCTTCATTTTGTTCTGGGTTTGGGATGTTATAAAGTAACAATAATAAAATGGCTAGCGAAATTGCCCGAGGCTTCGCTGGTTCGCAGGTCAATGGGAGTCCATATGGATGGTCGACGAGTGCTGAAACTACTGCTTGCATGCCTGGCATTGCCGCTGCCTCTTGCGGCACAAGCCGGGCAGGCGGTTAAACGGGTTTGGGTGAGCCGGTCGGGCAGCGTCACCAAGGTGTCGCTGGAGCTGACCGGGCCGGTGGCGGCGAAGCATTTCAGCCTCGCGGCGCCACCGCGGTTGGTTCTTGATCTTCCTCAGGCCAGTCTGCAGGCGTCACTGAACGATCTTGCCCTGGACGGCACTGCCGTCACAGCCGTACGCAGTGGCATCACCGCGTCCGGTGACTTGCGTATCGTGCTGGACCTGGCCGACTCGGCAGTGCGCGGCGAAGTCCGCTCGCTCAACACCGGGCGGCATGGCCTGGAGTTGGTACTCAGTGAGCCACCGGTGGGCGTTGCGCCGGAAGTTGCCAAGCCCTTGGCGCGACAGCGCGACCTGTTGATCGTGGTCGATGCCGGGCATGGCGGCAAAGATCCCGGTGCAGTAGGGCCCAAGGGCGAGCAGGAAAAGCACGTTGCGTTACAGATCGCCAAGTTGCTGGCCAAGCGCATCGATGCACAGAAAGGCTACAAGGCACGCTTGGTACGCAGTGACGATGTGTTCATTCCGCTGCGCAAGCGCGCCGAACTCGCTCAGCGGATGAACGCGGACTTGTTCGTGTCGGTACATGCCGATGCTGCACCGCGACTCACGGCGTCTGGGGCATCGGTGTTCGCCTTGTCGCAAGGGGGCGCGACCCCATGGTCGCCAGCGTGCTGCTGGATATGTCGATGAACTCGACGATCGCGGGCGCTTGGGCACCTGCATCCGTCTCAGCCGTCTTTGCCGTCGCACGCTCCAGGTGAACGTGCTGATTGGCTTGGGCTGGACCTTGGCTATCGTGGGGGCAGCAGCTTTCGGTTTATTGGGAGCGGCGGGGGCCATGGTCGCAGCGCTGTTGCACAATTTCAGTACATTGCTGGTGCTCAGCAACTCCGGGCGCTTGTTACGTTATGAAGAACGGGATGTGGAGAAGAGGGAAATGTCAGCATATCGTGCTGGCATCCAACGCTGATGAGGATCTAACTGCATCGTCAGTGTTTTTTCAAAGGGGCGCAAACCCAATGCGTGCTGTCGTTGACGCATATAACGCAGGCATGCGGGTGGGGGGAGGGCTCCCCCCCGCCCAGTCACAGCACCTTGTCGAGCGTGATCGGAAACTCCCTCACACGCTTGCCCGTGGCATGGTAGACCGCGTTGGCCACCGCGGCTGCCACCCCGACGACGCCGATTTCGCCCACGCCCTTGGACCCCAGCTCGTTGACGATGTCGTCGTGCTCTTCAACGAAGATGACTTCGATATCCCCGCTGTCTGCGTTCACCGGGATGTGGTATTCCGCGAGGTTGTGGTTGACGATGCGGCCCAACCGATGGTCGGTCAGCGCGGCTTCGTGGAGGGCCATACCCACCCCCCACACCACGCCTCCCAAAATCTGGCTGCGCGCGGTTTTCGGGTTGATTACCCGTCCCGCCGCAACGGCGCTGACTACCCGTACTACCTTGATTGTGCCAAGGTCCTCGTCGACGTGGACTTCCACGAATACCGCCGAATGCGTGGCGGTGGAGAACGGTTGGCGTCTGGCGCCGGGCTCGGCGTCGATCTGCACTTCGAACTCACCTTCGGGGGCGCTGGCGATGATGTCCGCCAAGGCCAGGCGATGGCTACCCGCGTGCAGGTAGCCATCGGCGAAAATGATCTGCTCCCGGGCCGTGCTGGCCACTTGGGGGTACATCTTGCGCGCATGTTCCAGCACTTTGGTGCGCAGTACCTGGCAGGCCTGGCGCACGGCCGAGCCGACCGACGACACCGTGAACGATCCGCCCTGAAGGGGGGCGGTGGGCAGTGAAGAGTCACCCAGCACGAAGGTGACATCCTGGACCCTGGCGCCAGCCGCGTCGGCTGCGATCTGCGTCATGACGGTATAGGTGCCGGTCCCGATATCGGTGGTGGCACTGCAGACGGTGAGGTGGCCTTGGGCATCGAAGCGCGCTTTGGCGCTGGCCTTCATCTGCATGGCTTCCCAGACGCCGCCGGCCATCCCCCAGCCGACCAGCTGGTTGCCATGGCGCATGCTGCGCGGTTGCGGATTACGGTTCTGCCAGCCAAAACGTTCGGCACCTTGGCGGTAGCACGCCAGCAGTTCCTTGCTGGAGTAGGGCTTACCCTCGTTGGCATTGCTGGCGGCAAAATTGCGCCGGCGCAGGTCAAGCGGGTCAATCTGCGCTGCACAGGCAAGCTCATCCATGGCGCATTCCAGGGCAATCATCCCCGACGCGGCGCCAGGCGCACGCATGTCCAGCGGGGTGTACACATCGAGCGAGGCCAGGCGATAGCTGAGGGCAACGTTGTCGCACTGGTAGAGCATGCCACTCCATTCCACCACGTGCTCGGTGAAATCCTCGAAGCGGGAGGTCTGGCCAAGCGCATCGTGGGCGATCGCCAGCAACTGCCCGTTTGCGTCAGCACCCAGGCGCAGGCGCTGCTCGGTGCGGGGCCGGTAGCCAAAGGTGAACATCTGCTGGCGAGTCAGCGTGACGCGCACCGAGCGCTTCAGGTGCAACGCCGCCATCACTGCCAGTGGCAACTGGTACTGCGGGCGCAAGCCCGAGCCGAAGGCACCGCCGACGAATGCCGCGCGCACGCGGATGTTTGCCTTGGGCAGGCCAAACACCTTGTGCAGGTAGTCCTGGCAGTTTTGCGTGCCTTGGGTCTTGTCGTGGATTTCCAGCGTGCCGTCGCCTTTGTAGAGTACGGTTGACGCATGGGGCTCCATCGGGTTGTGGTACTCGTTGGCTGTCAGGTAGGTGGCATCCACCTGCACCGGGGCCCCGGCAAACTGCGCGGCAAAGTCGCCACGCGGCGCCGGTGTCTCGGCGGGTGCTGCATGCGACTGTTGGCATGCGCCCAGGTCGGTCTGGTGGGCCTCCTCGGCATACTCGATCCTGATCAGCGAACCTGCATACCGGGCCAGTTCGAGGGTTTGGGCAACCACCAGCGCCAACGGTTGACCGTTGTAGAGCACTCGATCATCGAACAAGGGCCTAAACGGCGCCCCCTGCGCGGCGTCGGCGTCGCTGTAGTCGTCGTCATAACTGGAAATATGTGGACGATGGCCATGATCAAGCACGGCGATCACCCCGGGCACGCGCATCGCTTGCGTACTGTCGATGTTGAGTACCCGACCTCGGGCGATGGTACTGGACACGACGCTGCCATGGAGCAGGCCCACTTCGGGGTATTCGCCCGCGTAACGCGCCTGCCCGGTGACCTTCGCCACGCCGTCTACGCGGTCCAGGGACGTACCGGCTACCGGTGTGGATTTGATCATGGTCGTGGCCCCCCGTCAGCGGCGCCGCGCGCCGCGTCATCCAATGCCCGCACAATTGCACGCTGGGCGAGCGTGACCTTGAAGCCGTTGTGGCTCAGAGGTTTTGCACCTTGCAGCAACGTTTTTGCGGCCCGGGTGAACAGCGCTTCGCAAGGCGCCTGGCCGGCCAGCATGCGTTCCACAACCGGGTCTCGCCACGGCTTGTGAGCAACGCCGCCCAGCGCCAGGCGAGCTTGCCGGATCACCTGGCCATCGAAGCTCAAGGCTGCGGCGACCGACACCAGCGCAAACGCGTAGGAGGCGCGGTCGCGAATTTTCAGATAACGGTAATGTTTTTCGAACACCGGGGGCGGCAGCTCGATGGCGACCACCAGCTCATCGATTGCCAGCTGATTGTCTCGCTCCGGGGTGTCCTCAGGGAGGCGATGGAATGCCGCAAAAGGTATTTGGCGCTCTCCGCGCGGCCCCTGCACATGCACCACGGCTTCGAGCGCTGCCAATGCCACGCACATATCCGAGGGATGGGTCGCGACACAGGCATCACTGGCACCAAGAATCGCGTGGATACGGTTCGAGCCTGTACGCGCCGGGCATCCGCTGCCGGGTTCACGTTTGTTGCAGGGGGTGCCGGTGTCGTAGAAGTAGTAGCAACGGGTACGTTGCAGCAAGTTGCCACCGGTGCTGGCCATGTTCCTCAACTGCGGTGATGCCCCAGCCAGGATGGCGTCCGACAGCAATGGATAGTGCTGCTCGATCATTGGGTGCCAGGCCAGGTCGGCATTGCTCACCAATGCGCCGATCAACAAGCCACCGTTCAACGTGGGGTGGATGCCGTTCAGCCCAAGGCCAGAAATGTCGATCAGGCGCTTGGGGCGAACCACGTTTTCTTTCATCAGGTCGACGAGGTTGGTGCCGCCGGCAATGAAGTGTGAGCTGGCGTCAGCCAGGCTCACGGCTTCGCTGATTGATGCGGGCTTGTGGTAGCTGAAAGGCATCATGGATTCGGCCCTCGTTGTGGCGGGGCCAGGTCCGTCATCAACGGTAGGGCTTCTTCCACCGCAGCGACGATGTTGCTATATGCACCACACCTGCAAAGGTTGCCGCTCATCTGTTCGCGAATGGCCTCGCGGGTGTAGGCGCGCCCTTCGCGGGCAAGCCCGACTGCGGAGCAGATCTGCCCCGGGGTGCAGTAACCGCACTGGAAAGCATCGTGGGTGATGAATGCACGCTGCATGGGGTGCAGAACGTCGCCGCTGGCCAGCCCTTCGATGGTCACCAGTTCGGCCCCGTCGCACATGATGGCCAAGGTCAGGCAGGCATTGACGCGCTTGCCATCGCGCAGCACCGTGCAGGCCCCGCACTGGCCATGGTCGCAACCCTTCTTGGTGCCGACCAGGTCCAACTGCTCGCGCAAAAGGTCGAGGAGGGTGGTCCAGGGATTCACCTGCAGTGTCAGGCGCTGACCATTCAGGGTCAGGCCGATGGGGTGTTCTTCAGCCCCATTGGGAGAGATCGCGCTCATGGTAGGTCCTCACGGTCAGGGTTCGCGCAGCCGGCTACGTCTCTGTTGTGCGACCGGGCCGGTTGAGCAAACGTTCAGCCGGCTTGCCAAGTTGCCGATCACATCTGGCCGTCACCCGTGTTTTTGCAGGGCTTCAATCAACTGGGCCTTGGTCATGGTCGAGCGCCCCTTGATGTCTTTGCTGCGTGCCTCTTTCATAAGGCTTTCCTTGCTTTGCGATTCCAGCGACGCATGCGACGTCCGCGAATGCCCCTGGCGAGATTCAGCGGCGCGCTTGGCCGAATCCGAGCGTGCGGTCTTCTTCACGTGCGACGGTGTCCTGCTTCCCGAGCCTGCGTGTTTTTCACCGCCCCCCGATTGTTTGTTGACGGTGGCCCAGGCGCGAGCTTCGGCTTCATCCTTGCCCACGCCTTTGTCCTCGTAAGATTGCTCGATGTGCTCGGCCTTGCGTTTCTGCTTGTCCGTGTACTTGTCTTTGTCCCCGCGTGGCATGGTATTTCCTCCTGCATGGGTTGCATGAACGGTTGAAAACCAGGGCAGAACTGAGGCGCCCGGTGATGGACGGGTGATCCGTGTCGATCGGCCCTCTCAGCTAACTGCCGGAACCTGCGCCAGATCCACTTCCGGCTGAGCCACTGCCACCACCGCCCGCGCCTGTGCCGCTACTACCAGAGCCATGACTGCCGGTTCCCGAGCCGCTGTCGGTACCGTCACCGCCGGTATTGTCCGTCCCATTGTCGTCAGTGCCGCCATCACCCGTACCCATGCCATCGCCGGGTGTTCCCGAGCCAGTCGCTCCGCCTTGGCCGTTCATTTGTCCATTGTCGTTCGATTGCATGCCTGGGGCGCGCTGATGGTTCAGGTCTGTGGCGGCCGAAGCTAGTGCTGAAGCGCAGCCCAGGCAAAGTGCAAGCATTAACGTAAAAGGTTTTGCTGGTGTCATGGTGAAATGCCTTATTGGATTGTTCACCCTATGTTCGGCCTGGCGTGCGTGGGAGGGTGCCTTCTGACCGACGGAAGGCGCTGCATCAGGTCGACACGAGCGAGCGGCGCTTTGCTCCAATGAAGGCGTTGATAACGTGCGGGGCACCCATGAGGCTGGCAATCAGGTGTGCGAAGTTAGTTTTTCACTGCAAGCGTTTTAGCTTGTCATGGACAAAATTTGTAAATGTTTTCTACTTGCAGCCTACTTCGCGCTCGATAAATTCTTTATTCGTGACGCCGGGCCCCTCTGACGGTTATACCGCCATGTCGGAGTCATAGTTGTTCAACTACGACTATACAGGAGGGGCTCATGTCTGCCCTTAGTACGTATCTCTACCAAGACGTTCTTGGTACTGACCTCTGGCTTTGGCTTTCCTTTTTCGCTGTTGTGCTAACACTGTTGGCGCTTGACTTAGGTGTGCTCCATCGCGGGAATCGGGAGATTGGAGTCAAAGAGAGCTTGTTGCTGTCCGCAGGATACATCAGTATGGGCCTTCTGTTCGCGGTCTGGGTGTATTTCCAGAAAGGCGGCGATGCCAGCATGGACTATGTGACGGGTTTCTTGATTGAAAAATCCCTGTCAATGGATAACGTTTTCGTTATTGCCCTGATATTCAGTTTCCTGGCCATTCCTCGGGAGTTCCAGCACCGAGTATTATTTTGGGGGATCATGGGGGTTATCGTACTGAGGGCTATCATGATTGGCCTTGGGGCTGCGCTCATCGCCCAGTTCAGTTGGATACTTTACTGTTTCGGCGCGTTCCTGGTCTTCACCGGGGTCAAGATGCTATTCGCTCGCGTCGATCATGCGCCTGACTTGCAAAACAACCGTTTCGTCAACTACCTGCGCACACACCTACGCATCACCAAAGAATTGCACGGTCAACGCTTTGTGGTTCGCTTGCCCGATGCGTCAGGAAAAAGAATTCTATGGGTGACACCGCTCTTCCTTGCACTTATTTTGATTGAGTGTGCCGACTTGGTGTTTGCTGTTGACAGCGTGCCTGCGATTTTTGCTATCACACAGGATCCGTTCATCGTTTATACGTCGAACATCTTTGCCATTCTCGGTTTGCGAGCGCTCTATTTTGCATTGGCTGCCATGATCAGTCGCTTTGTTTACCTTAAATATGCGCTGGCTCTGGTGCTTGTCTTTATCGGCTCGAAAATTTTCCTTCATGATATTGTGGGTAAAGTGCCAGCCGAAATATCGTTGAGCATTACAATCGGCCTGCTGATTGGCGGCGTGTTGCTTTCGCTTTGGAAAACCCGAGCGTCCGCTAATGCTTCTTGAATAATTACGACCGCTGGCTGCTGCGTGAGCGCGATGACCGGATCGCCTAGGATTCAAGGCGTGAAAGCGGTCGCCTCCGCTGCTGCCCGGGCCATGCAGTTGATTTGGCACATCCCAGGCGAAGCAGGAGCAAACCTCATGCAGAGATACTCCTACCTGACAATTGCCTTACGTTTGACATACCAAGCGAAAAGCACCATTGCCAGAAAGCACACCGAGGTTTGAGTGGCACCCAGTACGGCAATCGTGGGGAACTTCGGCGTGGAAACCATCCAGGTCGACACTGCTCCGATCGCCATGGTCAGGAATCCCAAAAGGGCTGAAGCCAGTCCTGCTTCTTTCCCGAACGGTGTCATGGTCAAGGCCGTTCCCAGTGGATTGGCAATACCCATACCCCATAGGAAAAGCACCATCGACAATGAGTACCAGCCCAAGCTTGGATTGCTTGGGCCGACCAGCAGCAATGCACCTGCCGTACACGCAGTCGCGAGGCCTGACAAGGTGATGGCGCGGCTACCCCAACGGTGAGCCAGGCGAGGAGCAGCCAAGCCAGCGGCAAAGACCACGAAGACAGTTGCCGCGAAATACAGGCCCACCTGGAGCGAGTTGAGCCCCATGCCTTCCATCAAGATTGACGGCGCAGCGGCGAACGAGGCGAATAAGCCGCTCATCAGCAGGCTGGTCGCGAGTGCGGGCAAAATGAAGAGGCGGTTGGACGCCAGTTTGCCGTATGCGATCAGGATCGCAGGTACTGATTGAGTCACCCGACGATGGGCAGGAAGGGTTTCACCTATCCCTCTGAGGTAGAACAGCGCGATAAGGATTGCCGACATGCCGACGGCTATGAAAAGTGCGCGCCAACCCAAAGTGGTGTTCAGCATACTGCCGATCAAAGGTGAGAAGCCTGGCGCTGTGGCGGCAGCGATCATCGTCAGCGATAACGCGCGTGCCAGGTTCTCACCCTCATAAAGATCGCGAGCGATGGCTCTGGCCAGAACCGCGGCGGCACACACGCCAATGGCCTGGATTACCCGTCCGAGGATCAGCATGTCGAGTGTGGCGGCGTTAGCCGCCCAAAACGTACCCACCACGAAAATCATCAGCCCACCTACTACCAGGCGCTTGCGGCCATAGCGATCGGCAAGCGGCCCTACCAGTAATTGGGCGAAGGCGAACGTAATGAAAAAGCTGGAGAGCGTCAGCCCGAGTTGCTGGGATGAGACGTTGAACTGTCGAGCCATTTCAGGAAAAGCGGGCAGGATGATATTGGTGGACAAGTTGCTGATGGCAGCGAGTGCTGCCAGTAACAGGATGACCTTGGCCGTCAGGACGTTGGCCCTCTGAACATCACCTTCAGCTTCGTTGGCGTGTGTTTCGAGTCGGCTGTTCATACGTTGGCCTCCCAGCGTCGGAACAGTACGCTGGCGTTCACACCACCGAATCCGAAACCATTGGACAAGGCATATTCGATGGGCATTTCACGGGCTATTCGTGCAACCAGGTCAAGGCCAAGCGCAGCATCATCGACCTGAGTCAGGTTGAGCGTGGGTGGAACGATCTGATCTTGCAGCGCCAACACCGTGAAAATGGCTTCGACACCGCCTGCCGCCCCCAGGAGGTGGCCGGTGGCCGATTTGGTCGATGTAATCGCCACGCCGCTGCCGCTACCGAATACGGCGCGAATCGCTGCAAGTTCACCCTTGTCGCCAACCTGGGTCGAAGTCGCATGCGCATTGATATGGTCCACATCCCCAGGCGCTATCGACGCCTGTTGCAGCGCGAGTTGCATGGCGCGCCTGGCACCGCTTCCGTCTTCGGGGCCAGCGGTCAGATGGTAGGCATCAGCGCTCGTTCCGTAGCCGACCAGCTCGGCCAGGGGCTTGGCGCCACGGGCCAGCGCATGTTCCAGCGACTCGATCACCAGCAAGCCAGCCCCTTCAGCCATGACAAACCCGTCCCGTTGGCTATCGAAAGGACGGGAGGCTTGCTCAGGGCTATCCGAAAAGCCCGTGCTGAGCGCTCGTGCAGCCGCAAAGCAGCCTAGCGTCACACGATCGATTGCCGCTTCGGCGCCACCGCAGATCGCAATATCCGCTTCGCCGCTTCTGATGAGCCGAGCGGCGTCGCCAATGGCCTGCACCCCCGCAGCGCAGGCTGTGACGGGTGCCCCAAGTGGGCCTTCGAAGCCATAGCGTATGGAGACATGACCCGCTGCCATATTGGCCAGGAACGATGGCGCCGTGAAGGGCGACAACTTGCGAGGGCCACGTGCGTCAGTGGTGCGCACCGCCTCTGCGATGGCACCGAAGCCGCCGACGCCCGATGCGATGATGGTGGCGGTGCGCGCGCGTTCAGCCTGACGCTCGGGATGCCAGCCGGCTTGCTGCAATGCTTCATCCGCTGCTACCAGCGCAAACTCGATGAACCGATCCATCTTCTTGCGTTCCTTGGCGTGGATGACCCGCTCGGGTTGATAGCCTGCCACGGCATCCTCGGCCAATGTGGGCACGCTGCCGCCCACTGACACGCCAGTGCCTTCGACGACATCGCCAGCAAGCGCGCGAATCCCGGACTGCCCAGCCAGCAATCGCCGCCAGACTTCCTTTACGCCGCAGCCCAGCGGGCTGACAACGCCGGTGCCGGTCACCACGATGCGTTTTTGATTAACGTTGTGAGTCATTTCGACCTCTCGTTGGATCATGAGCGCACCTCGAATTGCATCGGGCACGCACGGGTTGAAGGCAATGTCTACTCAGGCGCGGTGTGCAGCTTCTGGCTTGGCAATGCGGCTATTGGGGCGGATCTTGAACCAGATGGAATACATCGCCGGCAGGAACACCAAGGTCATGATCGTGCCCACGAACGTGCCTCCGATCAGGGTGTAGGCCAAGGTGCCCCAGAACACCGAGTGGGTGAGGGGGATGAAGGCCAGGATGGCTGCCAATGCCGTGAGCAACACTGGGCGTGCGCGTTGCACTGTGGCCTCGACCACGGCGTCGAAGGGCGCAAGTCCTTCAAGCTGGTTGTGGTCAATCTGCCCGATCAGGATGAGGGTGTTGCGCATCAGAATCCCGGAGAGCGCGATCAAGCCGACTAACGCGTTGATGCCGAACGGTTGGCCGAACAGCAGTAATACGGGTACTACACCGATCAACCCCAGCGGTGAAGTCAGAAACACCATGACCATCGCCGAGATAGAGCGCACCTGCAGTATGATGATCAACAAAGTCAGGGCGATCATGATCGGCAGGAGGGGGACGATAGCCTGGCTGGCCTTGGCCGACTCCTCGATAGAGCCTGCCATTTCGATTTTGTAGCCCGCAGGCAGCTGCGTGACGATGGGCTGGAGGTCTTTCCAGATCGCCGTGGATACATCAGGCGGCTGCAGCCCTTCCGCGATGTCACCCCGCACTGTCATGGTGGGCGTTCGGTCGCGGCGACGGAGGATGGGGTCCTCCATGCGAATGCTCACATCACCGATCTGCGAAACCGGAACGCGCTGACCGTTCGAGCCTACCAGGGTGAAATTCTCGATCTGGGCAGGATCGAGTCTGATCTGGCCAGCGGCACGCCCTACAACCTGCACAGAGCGGATATCTTCCCTGACCGACGTGATCGGCACACCGGTGAGCAGGAACTGAAGCTGCTGCGACACCGAGGCGGACGTCAGGCCAACCGACTGCAGGCGATCTTGATTCAGGGAGAAGTGAAGCGTGGGAACAAGCGGGCCCCAGTCGGTATTGACGGTCTTCATCATGGGGCTCGCCTGCAGCACGCTTTGGACGCCTGCTGCAATCTGACGCAGTTGCGAGGCATCCGGGCCCATCACCCGATAGGCGACCGGGTAGGGGGAGTAGGGCCCGAATACCAGTTGTGTTACCCGCACTTGAGCGCCGGGTGCCAGACCTTCGGAGGCCGCCTCCCGAAGACGATGCTTGAGGGCCTCACGAGCGCCCTGGTTTTCGGTCAGGACGACAATCTTGGCAAAGGACGGGTCGGGCAACTCAGGGGCCATTGCCAGGAAGAAGCGGGGCGGGCCTTGGCCGATGTAAGTGGTGACAATCTTTGCCTCCTCTTGCTGACGTAGCCAGGACTCCACCTTGATCGCAGTGGCATTTGTCTGTTCGATGGAGGTGCCATAAGGCATCTGCAGCTCCACAAGCACTTCGGGGCGGTCGGAGGTCGGGAAGAACTGCTTCTTTACCAATCCCATGCCAAGCACGGCGGCCACAAATGTCGAAACCACGGTGCCTGCCACGAGCCATTTATGTGCGATCACCCAGCCCAACAAAGCGCGGAATCGGTTGTAATGACGGGTGTTGTAAATAGCGGCATGACCACCTTCAATCGTCTTGATCCGAGGCAACAACTTCACGCCCAGGTAGGGGGTGAACGCTACCGCCACCACCCAGGATGCGATCAGGGCGATGCCGACAATCCAGAACATGTTGCTGGTGTATTCGCCGGCAGTGGACTGGGCGAAACCGTTAGGCATGAATCCGATGGCGGTAACCAGTGTGCCGGACAGCATGGGGGCTGCCGTGTGGCTCCAGGCATATGCCGAAGCCTTGATGCGGTCGTAACCTTCTTCCATCTTCACGACCATCATTTCGATGGCGATGATCGCGTCGTCGACCAGCAACCCTAAGGCCAGGATGAGCGAACCCAGCGTAATCCGGTCGAAATTCTTGCCTGTTGCGGCCATCACCACGAATACGATCGCCAGTGTCAATGGCACCGCGGCTGCGACGACAACGCCGACACGCCAGCCCATGCTGAGGAAGCAGACAAGCATCACGACCAGCAGGGCAACGAAAAACTTGATCATGAACTCGTCGACGGAGGACGTGATGTTCACCGCCTGATCGGTGACCTTGCTGAGCGTCATGCCCAAGGGCATGCTTTCGTTGATTTTGGCTGTTTCGGCCTCCAGGGCTTTGCCAAGGTCGAGGCCGTTCCAGCCTTCGCGCATGACAATGCCAAGCAGCAAGGCTGGCTCGCCATCGTTACGCACCAGAAACGTCGCGGGGTCTTCATAGCCGCGTTCAACGTCGGCCACATCCGACAGTTTCAGGGGGCGGCCCTGGGCGACCACAGGGGTTTCGCGAATCTTTGCCAGTTGATCGAAGGCGCCGTCAACCCTGACCACCACTTGTGGCCCCTGCGTTTCGACCGAGCCCGCCGGTGACAGGGCGTTCTGGTTGTCAAGGGCCGAGAAGATGTCCTGTGGCGTGATTCCGAGCGTGGCCAGGCGGTCATGGGAAAAGGACACGAATATCCGTTCAGCCTGTTCCCCGATGATGTTGACCTTCTTGACGCCCGGGACGTGCAGCAGCTGCTGGCGCAGTGTTTCGGCGTCGCGTACCAGCTGGCGCTGCGGTTCGCCTTTGGCTTTGAGCGCGTAGACCGCAAATGTCACGTCCGAGAACTCATCATTGAGCATTGGGCCAATGACGCCCGCTGGCATGAGCTTGGCCTGATCACCCGCTTTCTTGCGGGCCTGGTAGAACTCCTCCTGAACCGCCGAAGGTGGGGTCTTGTCTTGCAGCGACACCATCGTGAACGCCAACCCAGGCCGGGTGTAGGTTTCGGTACGGTCATACCAACGCAGCTCTTGCATGCGTTTTTCCAACGGTTCGGCCACCAGATCCTGCATTTCCTGCGCAGTGGCGCCGGGCCAGGCAGTGATAATCGTCATCTGCTTGACGGTGAAGGGCGGATCCTCTGCACGGCCCAGCTTGAAGAAGGCCAGCGTGCCGGCGAAGGCGATCAGCACAATCAGGAAGAGGGTGATTGATCGCTCGCGTACCGCGAGCGCGGATAAGTTGAAACGCTGCTGGCTCATGGTTGGTGCCCCATGACCTGAGCTGTTTGAGCCTGTTCCATGACCTCGACGCCATCGCGCAGCAGATGCGCACCCAGTGCCACGATCCGATCGCCAGCGTGCAGGTCACTCTTCACGACCGCTTTTTCGTCACTGACACTTAGCACTTCCACAGCGCGCCATGACACCTTGGCCGGCTGGCCTGCTATCACCCAAACCCCAGCTCCGTTACCCGGGTCAAAGAGTGCGCCGATGGGTATCTGCTTCGCTTCGAAATTCGTATCGGTATCCGGAATCTCAAGCGTAATGGTTGCACCCAATGGCGCGCTCGCCAGAGGCCCAGTGAGCACGTACCTGGCCTCGAATGTGCGCGTGATGGGGTCTGCTGCATCTGAAAGCAAGCGCAGTTTGGCGGGTACGGCCTGCGCAGGCTTGCCAAATAGCGTGGCGAGTGCAGTCGAGCCAGGTGCAGGTCGAAGCGTTTCTGGCAAGTAGACGACAGCTTCTCGTTGCCCGGCCCTGGCCAGCCTTACAACCGCTTGACCAGCACTGACGACCTGGCCCGGTTCGGCCAGCGTGTCCATCACCACACCATCGGCGTCGGCTAGCAATACCGCATATTCGGTGGCGTTCCTGGCAACGTCAGCCTGAGCTTGCGCGGCACTGAGTTGCGCCTTCGCAGCATCAGCCGCAGCTTTGATCTGGTCGTAGGACGAGGCCGAGACCGCGCCCTCGGCAACCAGCCCTCGATATCGAGCTTCGTCGTCACCGGTCTGCTTGGCCCGTGCCCGAGCGGCAGTTACGGCCTCTTGCTGTGCGCGTGCCTGTAGATTCAGATCCACCGGATCCAGGCGCATCAAGGGCTGACCGCGTTTGACTGTTTGCCCGGTATCGACCAGGCGCTGCAGGATTTTTCCGGATACTCGGAAGCCGAGGTCACTCTGTGTGCGAGCGACCACTACTCCGGAAAACGAACGTGCAAGGCCTGACGCGTCCTGTACCGAGACCGCTTTCACGACCGGCGGTGTGTCTCTCGGGTCTTTTCCAGGTGAAGAGTCCCCGCAAGCGACAAGGGCGAGTGGGAGTAAGCAACCGATTATGGCGGCAGGACGCAGGCGCATGGGATCCCTTTCTCAAAAGGCGATATAGGAATCCCATTTTTCTACCAGTGACCAATATTGTCAATGGTCACACTCTGCTAAGGGGCGAGACTTCTGAGTATCAAAGCCGGCAGTTGGACGACCGCATCCTGAAGCGTGTCCAGGTTGTGCTGAAGGAGCGCGGCATTTACGTATGGCCTCATGATCAGAAAAATCGCCAGCGTCAGTTCGTCCAGGGGGGTCTTGCGTTCAAATTCTCCTGCGTCGCGGCCTTGTGTCAGGATCTCCAGAATGACCTTACTGATATTGGCCTCATGAGACTTGACCGACGACCATTGGTCGCGCGATGCCACTGCCGCTATGTCATAGAGCTTCCGGTCGTGGAAGAAAAGGTCAGCCCCGCCCTCAGCGATCGCTCGGAATAGACGTCTCAACTTTTCCGATGCAGTCGGGGCGTCGCTGGTGGCCGTCGCAATGCGCTGCATGATGAGCGCAAGCCGACTGGAGCAAATCACCTCTCCGATCGCTTGTTTGGATTCGAAGAACTTGTAGATGTAGGCCTTTGAAAAGCCGATCGATTTGGCTAAGTCAGAGACAGTGGTTTTGTCGTACCCATAATGGGCGAAGTGCTCCATGGCAGCCTGGATGATCTGATCCCTCACGTCGTGGTCGGCTGGCCCGCGCGCCGGCGAGGGTGGAGAAGATTTACTCATTTTTGAAGCATCCTGGAACTGATTGACAGAGTGTGACCAAAATATAATATGGTCACACCTCCTCTTGGTCTATGAGAATCATCATGCTTTCCTACCGAACGATTGCTCTGCTGTTGAGCGCCAGTCTCACTGCAGGGTGCATGGTTGGCCCGGATTATAAACAGCCAGAGGTTGCGCTGGCCGATCATTACGTCACGGATGCACAGCCGTTGACCGCAAGCGACACATCGGTCGGCAGCCTCGATGTCTGGTGGGAAGGATTTGGAGATCCTTTGTTGAGCAGGCTTGTGACCGAGGCGCTGGGACAAAACCTGCAGTTGGCGCAGGCACAGGCCCGCGTAGCTCAGGCTCGCGCAGCACTGGGCTCAGCGACCGCGGCGCTTGTGCCGTCCGCGGGTATCAATGGTCAAGCTGCACGCTCACGGCAATCCGTTGAAACGCCATTGGGCCAGCTGCTGAACTCAACGCCTGACTATGACCGCTACGGCAACAGCTATGAACTCAATCTGCAAGCAAGCTGGGAAATCGACTTGTTTGGTGGGCTGCGGCGTGATCGGCAAGCCGCCGTCGGTGAGTACCAGGCTTCTGAGGCGGGGGCAATCGCGACGCGTCTTGCCGTTGCCGCGCAAACAGCCGATATCTACACCACCGTGAGGGGGCTGCAGGCGCGCCTGGCCATTGCTCAGAACCAGGTGCAGACACAGCAAGACCTTCTGGCCAAAGTCAACCTGCTCAACCGCAAAGGTCTGGCGCCTGACTACGAGGTTCGTCAAACCGAAGGCGAACTGTCTCAAGTCGAGGCAACCGTGCCAGTTTTGCGTGCGGGCCTGGATGCGGCTCTCAACGCCTTGGATGTCATGCTTGGCAGTGCGCCAGGTACCCACCGCGCCCAGATGGCAATTGCCTCGTCAATCCCTCAGGTGCCTGCGCTTGCGCAAATCGGCAAACCTTCCGATCTGCTCCGCCGTCGGCCCGACCTGATCGCCGCTGAGCGCAGGCTCATGGCTGCCAATGCCATGATCGGCAGTGCGATCAGTGAGTATTACCCAAAATTCTCGATAGGCGGGCTGATCGGCAGTGCGTCTACCTCTGGCGGAACATTTTTCACGGGCGATGCCGACCAATCAGCCGTATTGCTCGGCTTGAGGTGGCGACTCTTTGATTTTGGCCGCATCAACGCGCAGATAGACCAGGCCAAAGGACGTGAAGCCGAAGCCCTGGCCATCTATCGGCAGTCTGTGCTGGAGGCTTCGGAAGATGTTGAAACAGCTTTGTCTGCATTGATCAATCGGCAAGCGCAGGCACAGTCGCTCAAACGCGGTGAGGTATCCCTGGAGCAAGCACGACGTTCGTCCTTCGTAGCATTTAAGAACGGCGTAGCCAGTTTGATAGACGTTCTGAACGCAGATCAGCAGCTTCTCAGGACATCGGATTCCCGAGCAGTTGCGCAAACTGAAGCGGTGCGTGCTGCTATTGCTGCCTACCTCGCCCTGGGTGGCGGGTGGTCAACTGACTCAGATGTGGCACTGCGATGATGGGACTGCGTACATGCCTTGAGCGGTAAAGCGTCTCGACCAGCCTCACTCAGAAGTCTGGGAAAGGGTGTTCAGCACCTTCATCGCTTTTTGCGCATCATCTTTGCCTACGAAGACATGATCGTGGAAATAGGCTGCGATCACATTGCAGCTGATCCCTGCTTGGCCCAGAGCGGTCGAGAACGCCGCAGTCAAGCCGACTGCATCCAGGGCCGAATGGATGGTCAGGGTGATCCACGCAGCGACGAAATCAAACTTCAGCCCGAGCGTTTCTGCTCGGCTTCGCTCGATGATCAAGGTCAAGCCTTCTTTCTCCTTGAAGCTACCCACCAGGTCGTCCGGGCTCAGCCCTGCGAAGTCAGCGACGGTGCAGAAGACGTACTCACCTTCGTTGAGGATTGGGCTCATACCGCGTAATAGGGCAGAGATAGATTTTTCACCCGCCACGTCTCACCTCCAATAATTAGTGGCAGAAGTCTGCCTGAAATGATGATCAGTGCAATGAATAACGAGCATGACGGATTAGAGAAACTGATGCGCCGGATTCTGCTGAACCACCTTTTTGCCCACTTTAAGGGCATCGCCGCCCTTAAAAGAGGCGCCTCACAGCGCGCACAGCAATGAAAGATCGCTAGGCGATCAGTTTGTGCCTGTCGCTCAACTGGCCGTAACTGCGGGGTCGCAGCGGCAATGGCATTGATCCCGCGAGCTTGGCACGCCTCTCGCATCATGTAATTCCGTGCAGGAGCAGCGCTGGCTGAGTGCACCACAATTTGAAAAATGGTTGGCTAGGGTTCCGGCTCGCAAAAACGAGTGTCTGGACCGAGAGCTTACGACCTCCAGTTGAGGTTACACGGCGGGATAAAAGCCCGGGAGACAGACCACCTTGTAGAGGGTGATGCGCTGCTCCTGTCCGCTCACCGTCAACTGGAGTCCCACCATGCGAAAGCCCCTACTCTCCGCTTTCATGGCAGCAGGCATTGGCCTGTTGGCTGCCACTTCATCACACGCTGCGGCCAAGACAGACTTCAACGTCTGCTGGACGATCTATGCCGGCTGGATGCCTTGGGAGTTTGCTCAGGCACAAGGCATCGTCGACAAATGGGCGAAGAAGTACGGTATCCATGTCGCTCTGACTCAGCTCAACGACTACGTGGAGTCGATCAACCAGTACACCGCTGGCCAGTTCGACGGCTGCACCATGACCAATATGGACGCGCTCACGATCCCAGCTGCTGGCGGTGTCGACAGCACGGCATTGATCGTCAGCGACTACTCCAACGGCAACGACGGTGTTGTCATCAAGGGGGCAGGCAAGACCGTTTCCGACCTTAAAGGCATGGATGTGAATCTGGTCGAGCTATCGGTGTCGCATTACCTGCTAGCCCGCGCACTCGATACGGCCAACCTTCGAGAGAAAGATCTGAAGGTGATCAATACGTCTGATGCGGACATCTCCGCCGCTTTCAACACCGAGAGCGTCCAGGCCGTCACCACCTGGAATCCGATGCTCGCCGACATCAAGGCCACTCCCGGTGTAACCGAAGTCTTCAGTTCCAGCCAGATACCTGGCGAGATCCTGGACATGATGGTGGTCAACACCGAAACCCTCAAAGACAACCCCGCACTTGGCAAGGTGCTCACAGGGGCGTGGTTTGAGGTCATGAGCATGATGAACGCCAAGGACGCCAGCTCCGAAGCCGCCGAGGAGCACATGGCCAAGGCTTCGGGTACTGACCTTGCCGGTTTCAGGTCTCAACTGGCAACCACCCACCTGTTCTTCACCGCTCACGATGCACTGGTATTCGCCAAGAGCCCGGATCTGCCGGAGACCATGGCGAAGGTCGCGAACTTTTCGTTCGAGCACGGTTTGTTGGGTGATGGAGCACCCGACAGCAATGTGGTGGGGATGAGTTTCGCCAACGATGTCACCCTGGGCGACCAGGCCAACTTGAAGCTGCGCTTTGACCCGACCTACGTGCAAATGGCCGTCGACGGCGCCCTGTAAGCGGAGAGTGCTCAATGCGCTTGATCAACCGACATCCCGATCGGAGTTCACGGCTGTTGCTGGTGATACTCCCGCTGGTCCTGGTGCTGTGCGCGTACTTCGTGAGTTCGGCGCAGCGCCTGGCTGACAACCCCAACGACAAGCTACTGCCCAGCGCCATGCAAATGTCCGACGCTGTGAAGCGCATGGCGTTCACCGAGGACAAGCGCAGTGGTGCCTACCTGCTGTGGCAGGACACAGGCGCCAGCCTGCAACGGCTGGGTACTGGCCTGGCCATCGCTGCAGGGGCCGGCCTGTGCCTGGGTATCGCTGCCGGTACCTTGCCGCTGGTTGGCGCATCGCTGTCACCCATGCTCGTCGTGCTGTCGATGATTCCGCCACTGGCCATTCTGCCGATCCTGTTCATTGTCTTCGGGCTGGGCGAATTGTCCAAGGTGATGCTCATCGCCATCGGGATCACCCCCATCCTGGCCCGTGACCTCGAACAACGGGCCCGAGAGATCCCGGTGGAGCTGCTGATCAAGGCCCAGACGTTGGGGGCCAGTACCTGGACGCTGATCCTGCGGGTCGTCCTGCCGCAGTTACTGCCGCGCCTGCTGATTTCACTGCGTCTGGTGCTCGGCTCCGCATGGCTATTCCTGATCGCTGCCGAAGCCATCGCCTCTGAAAACGGCTTGGGCTATCGGATTTTCCTGGTGCGCCGTTACCTGGCGATGGACGTGATTCTTCCATACGTCGTTTGGATCACGCTTCTGGCCTGGTTGATGGATTGGGGGCTGAGGACGCTCACACGTAGAGCCTTCCCCTGGTATGAGGGCGCGCGAGCATGAGCTTCATCGAAGTCAAGAATGTATGGCAGCAGTACGCAGAGCATGTGGTGCTGGAGGGCTTGAACCTCACGATCGAGGAGGGCGAGTTCTGCACCCTGGTCGGGACTTCCGGATGCGGAAAATCCACGTTCTTGCGCCTGCTCCTGGGCCAGGAAACCCCGAGTAAAGGTCAGATCCTTCTGGGTGGCCAACCGCTTTGCGCCGAGCCCGATCCTGCACGTGGCGTCGTGTTCCAACGCTACTCCGTCTTTCCACATCTCACGGTGCTGGACAATGTCGCACTGGGACTTGAGTTGCCGAACGCGTTTCTGCTTGGTCGACTATTCGGAGCGAGAAAACGCGCTGCTCGGGATCAGGCGGCAGAGCTTTTGCGCAAAGTGGGTCTGCAGGCAGCACTTGGGAAATACCCTTCACAGCTCTCTGGCGGGATGCAGCAACGCCTGGCTATCGCGCAGGCGTTGATCATGAAACCTCGCGTTCTGCTACTTGATGAGCCGTTTGGCGCGCTCGACCCTGGCATTCGCAAGGACATGCATGCGCTGCTGCTGGAGCTGTGGAAGGAGACGGGCCTGACAGTCTTCATGGTGACCCACGACCTTAGCGAAGGATTCAGCCTGGGTACTCGGCTGATGGTGTTCGACAAGATTCGCGTCGACCCCCATGCGCCCCTCTCATATGGCGCGCGCGTGACCTACGACTTGCCACTCAACAGTAAACGCACAGATTCGCGGCTGGCTGCTGCTGCATCGCTGTCGTGTGCGATTCAACCAACCAAGGACTGCTACCCATGATCGAAACAACTGTGTTTTCCAATGAGTTGCTACCGGGAGGAGGACACCTCTCATTCGTGCTCAAGCGTGGTGAGTTGTTGCGCCTGACCGACGTGGAGGGCGGGGCGAACGTCAGCGCCATGCTGTTCAACGCCCACGAGAAGACCGAGCGCCTGAATCTGCCCGACAGCTTGAAGTGTCAGCACACCGCAAAGCTCACTGCAGGCCATTGCCTTTACTCGGATATGGGGCGGGTGCTCGCTGCAATCACTCGTGATACCTGTGGTTGGAGTGACAGCATCGGTGGCGTGCTTTGCGCTCAGGAGGTCGTAGAGAAATACGGTAACGGCCGTTACCAGGAGTTGCGCAATGGTTTCTTCCGCAACGGCGCGGACAACCTGCTCGTCGAAATGGGCAAGTGGGGGCTGGGCTTGAGCGATCTGACGATGGTGCTCAATCTGTTCAGTCGCGTCGACGTCGATGCCCATGGCGGGCTGCGGTTTGTCGAGGGTAATTCCAAAGCCGGAGACTGCATCGAGCTTTACGCACCGATGGACACCTTGTTCGTGATTACAGCCCTTCAGCATCCGATGGACCCTTCGAAGACCTATTCGCCAAAGCCTGTCGAGCTCACCTTCATGAAGGCTGCGGACGCGGTCGCCGAACACTGTCGAACTTCGCGGCCAGAGAACGAGCGCGGTTTCATCAACACCCAACGGATTCATGCCTGAGGACGCCTCATGACTGCACCATTGCACCTTGAAAATGCCTTATACCAAGCCACCATTCCAGCCGGAGAACCATGGCTGACCGAAGTGAAGGCTGGCCAGATTCTACGCATCCGGGATCTCGAAGGTAACCAGGCGATCGATACCCTGTTCTACAGTGCCGCGAATCCTCGTGAGCGCTACGACGTCCAGCGCACGTTGCGGCGGCAGAACAATGTTTACCTGGGCAAAGGCAGCGTTCTGTACTCAAACCTGGGCCGACCATTACTCACCCTCATCGAAGATAACTGCGGGCGCCACGACACACTCGGCGGTGCGTGTGCACAGGAGAGCAATACCGTCCGTTATGCCCTGGACAAGCGTCACATGCACAGCTGCCGTGACAATTACCTTCGGGCCTGCAGCCATGATGGCCGGTTGAGCAAGCGCGACATCAGCCCGAACATCAATTTCTTCATGAATGTCCCGGTCACTCCGGAAGGCGGCCTGACCTTTGAGGACGGCATTTCGGCGGCAGGTAAATATGTGCTGCTGCGCGCAGAGATGGATGTAATCGTGCTCATCTCCAACTGCCCGCAGTTGAACAACCCCTGCAACGGCTACGACCCAACACCCGCAGAGCTGACCATATGGGCATGAAAACCTGGGTAAAGCGTTTGAGGTACATGTTCTTCGTGTACTGCCACTACCGTGCTGGGCGCATCCAATACCGCAGCGACCCGCCAGACTGTCCTGACAAGCACTCCTGATCCAGGCTGGGGACGACCCCAAGACCTCATAAGCACTGTGGGACGACCCACAACCCAACCGCACGGACATGTACCGTCGTAAGGGGCTTCTTATGTTCGATTCATTGTTGATTGCCAACCGTGGCGCTATCGCCTGCAGGATCCTGCGTACGCTTCGCCAAATGGATGTAAAAGGTGTCGCTGTCTACGCAGAAGCTGACGTAGCCAGCCTTCACGTTCGTGATGCAGCCCAAGCTGTGAGCCTGGGAGAAGGAGCTGCTGCCAACACATATCTCTGCGTCGACAAGATCCTTGCTGCTGCCAAGGAAACGGGCGCGGGCGCCATTCACCCAGGTTACGGCTTCCTCTCAGAGAATGCGGCTTTCGCGGCGGCTTGTGAGGCGGCTGGGATAGCCTTTGTCGGCCCCACTGCAGATCAGTTGAAGCTGTTTGGCCTCAAACATACTGCGCGCGCTTTGGCGCGCAAGTACGGCGTCCCAATGCTTGAGGGTACCGAACTGCTCGACAGCGTGGAGGAGGCTGTTGCAGCTGCGCAGGCGGTGGGCTATCCGGTCATGCTCAAAAGCACGGCCGGCGGCGGCGGAATCGGCATGCGGGTATGTTGGTCACCGACAGAGCTCGCAGATGCCTTCGAGACTGTCAGGCGGTTAGGTCAGAACAACTTCAGTGATGCAGGCGTCTTCATCGAGAAGTACATCCAGCGTGCGCGTCATCTTGAAGTCCAGATTTTCGGGGATGGGTGTGGGGATGTCATCGCACTGGGTGTGCGTGATTGCTCAGTCCAGCGCCGCAACCAGAAGGTGCTGGAAGAGACCCCGGCTCCTGATCTCACTGACCGGATTTCCCAGTCACTTTGTGAAGCTGCCATTCGTCTGGCCAAGGCAGTGAGCTATCGGAGCGCAGGTACTGTTGAGTTCGTGTTCGACAGCGATGCGCAGCAATTCTACTTCCTGGAGGTCAACACCCGCCTGCAGGTCGAGCATGGCGTTACCGAGCAGGTGTGGGGTATTGATCTTGTTCGCTGGATGGTTGAGCTCGCGGCTGGAACCCTGGCACCACTCAAGGAGTTGGCGCGCACCCTGACGCCTCGTGGCCATGCCGTGCAGGCGCGCCTCTATGCAGAAGATCCAGGTAAGGAATTCCAGCCCAGCCCTGGTTTGCTCACGGCCGTTCAATTTCCGCACGCAGAAGGCCAAACCCTACGTATCGATACATGGGTAGAGGCGGGGTGTGAGATTCCTCCGTTTTTCGACCCCATGATCGCCAAGGTCATCACTTGGGCAGAGGATCGCGACCAAGCTTGTTCCCGATTGCACGCTGCGCTCGACAACAGCGTCATCTACGGCGTGGAAACCAACCGGGAGTACCTCAAGCAGATCCTGGTGGATGCCCCATTCGCGACCGGCAAGCCCTGGACACGCTGCCTTGAGGGGTTGGTGTATAAAGCGTCAACCATCGAGATACTCAGCGGCGGCACTCAGACTAGCGTCCAGGACTACCCTGGACGCCAGGGGTACTGGGCCGTCGGAGTGCCCCCGTCTGGGCCAATGGACAGTCGAGCATTGCGCCTTGGCAATCAACTGATCGGCAACCCGGAAGGTGAGGCTGGACTCGAAATCACCATGACCGGGCCAAGCATGCGATTCAATGCTGACGCCGTGGTAGCCGTCACGGGGGCGGAGATTCCGGTACTGATCGATGGCAACGTCGTGCCGATGAACACTGCACTGATGATCAAGGCTGGTTCGGTACTCAGCATCGGCACGATCGTTGGTGCTGGCGCCAGGGCCTACCTGTGTGTACGTGGAGGCATCCAGGTGCCGGAGTATCTGGGCAGCAAGAGCACTTTCACCCTGGGGCAGTTTGGCGGTCACGCAGGTCGAGCCTTGCGCGCGGGGGATGTGCTGCACATCAGCCGCTTGACTGACTCAAGTGCAGGCAGGCAACTGCCAGAGCAGGAACCGCTGGGGGCGCGCCGAGAGATCCGTGTGATTTACGGCCCCCATGGGGCGCCCGAGTATTTCACACCGGCCTATATCGAGACATTCTTCGCCACAGAGTGGGAAGTGCATTTCAATTCGAGCCGCACCGGTGTTCGGTTGATCGGGCCAAAACCCGAGTGGGTGCGCGCCGACGGAGGGGAGGCTGGGCTGCATCCCTCCAACATCCATGACAATCCTTATGCGATCGGGGCCGTGGATTTTACGGGCGACATGCCGGTGATTCTGGGCCCGGACGGCCCAAGCCTGGGTGGTTTCGTCTGTCCGGTCACAGTGATCGAGGCCGACCTGTGGAAGCTGGGGCAGCTTAAAGCCGGCGATAAGGTCAGGTTTGTACCTACAGACGTCGCGCGTGCCCGAGCACTGGCGACTTCGCCGTTGCTGGGGGAGGTGCCGGTGCGCAGCACATCCGATGTGAAAATGTCCGAGCTTGTGTCCCCAATCGTAATGGACTTGGGGGAGGGCGAGATGCGACTGGTAGCCCGATTGGCTGGTGATACCCATTTATTGCTCGAGATTGGCGAACCAGAGCTTGATCTGGTGCTGCGGTTCCGTGGCCATGCTTTGATGCAGGCTCTCGAAGCTCAAGCACTCCCAGGGGTCATCGATCTGACACCCGGGATCCGCTCGCTTCAGGTGCACTACCAGCCGGAGCGACTTTCCTTAGGCCACCTGTTGGAAGCTATCGCCGGCGAGTGGGATGCGGTCTGCGCAGCTAAGGATCTTGCGGTGCCTTCTCGAATCGTTCACCTACCTCTGTCTTGGGACGATCCTGCGTGCCAGCTGGCCATCGAAAAATACATGACCACTGTGCGCAAGGATGCCCCCTGGTGCCCAAGCAACCTGGAGTTCATACGTCGCATCAACGATCTTGCGAACCTGGAGGAGGTGCAGCGCACGGTGTTTGAGGCCAGTTACCTGGTCATGGGCCTTGGGGACGTATACCTCGGAGCTCCCGTGGCAACTCCGCTCGATCCTCGGCACCGCCTGGTGACCACCAAGTACAACCCCGCACGTACGTGGACTGCAGAAAACGCGGTCGGCATCGGTGGTGCTTACATGTGCGTTTACGGCATGGAGGGGCCGGGAGGTTATCAATTTGTCGGGCGAACCCTGCAGATGTGGAACCGCTATCGAGAAGTAGAGGCTTTCGGTGGCAAACCTTGGCTGCTCCGCTTCTTTGACCAAATTCGCTTCTACCACGTGACCGCTGAAGAGTTGCAACGCATCCGTAGGGACTTTCCGCTCGGCCGATACGACCTGCGTATCGAGGAGAGTCAACTACGACTGGCGGATTACCAAGAGTTTCTGGCGGGTGAGGCGGACAGCATCGCAACCTTCCGTAGCCAGCAACAGAGCGCGTTTGCAGCCGAGCGGCAGCGTTGGATTGATACGGGACAAGCGCACTTCGAAAGTAGCGAGGCGGCCGCCCCAACGAGCGAGGAAAGCCCTATCCCCAGCCATTTGCTGGGCGTAGAGAGCCCGATTGCCGGCAATTTGTGGCAAGTCCAGGTTGCCGCTGGTGATGAGGTCGAGGCGGGCACGACCTTGGTGGTACTTGAATCCATGAAGATGGAAATACCGGTCTGCGCGCCTTGTGCAGGTGTCGTCAGGGAGATTCACGTGGAGCCAGGGGCAGCCATTCGTGCCGGTCAGCGCGTAGTTGTCATTGAGCCTATCGCAAAAGGGGCGGCAGCATGAAGAATGATCTGCGAATCGATGTATTGCGTGAACGCTATGTGCGTGGTGACGTGAGCCCTCGCCAACTGATTCTGGCATTGCGTGACGAGGCCCAGGCCATCAACCCCC
Organism: Pseudomonas sp. GD03862; assembly: GCF_029840855.1. Taxonomy (NCBI): domain Bacteria; kingdom Pseudomonadati; phylum Pseudomonadota; class Gammaproteobacteria; order Pseudomonadales; family Pseudomonadaceae; genus Pseudomonas; species Pseudomonas sp. GD03862. Next base: position 6,919 of record NZ_JAOCDI010000039.1, on the reverse strand, counting down.
AGTTCAACGCGTTCATCCATCTTCTGAGCGCTGAGGAGCTTGAGCCGTACCTTGCGGTGCTGGAGTCGACGCCTATTGAGCGTTTGCCCTTGTATGGGGTGCCTTTCGCCATCAAGGACAACATCGATTTGGCAGGCGTGCCGACCACGGCGGCTTGCCCTGCGTATGCTTACATCCCGGTTCGCTCGGCCAGCGTCGTCCAGCGGCTGATCGACCTCGGGGCCGTTCCATTAGGCAAGACCAACCTCGATCAGTTTGCGACAGGGCTGAATGGCACGAGATCACCATACGGTGCATGCGTGAACAGTGTGAATCGTGATTACCCCTCAGGTGGATCAAGCGCCGGATCACCTTTGGCCGTGGCGCTGGGTATCACCAGTTTCGCCCTGGGTACCGATACTGCAGGTTCAGGTCGCGTACCTGCAGCCCTCAATGGGCTTGTAGGGTTGAAGGCAACAAGGGGGCTGATTTCGACTGCTGGAGTCGTACCTGCATGCCGAACGCTGGATTGCGTCACTACATTTACGGCTACAGCACGGGAGGCCAGCCAATTGTTGGCCTTGCTTGCTGTGCAAGATCCTGCGGACGAATACAGCAGAGCCAACCCTGCTTGGAATGATGGCAGTGCGTTCGGGCGCATCACTTCCTTCCGGTTTGGCATCCCACGCGAGTGCGACCTGGAGTTTTTTGGATGCAGCGAGGGGCCTGGCCTGTTTGAAGCGTCCATCCAGCGACTGAAGTCGCTGGGGGGAGAGCCGGTCACCATCGACCTTTCGCCATTCCTTGAAGCTGCCCGCTTGTTGTACGAAGGCCCGTGGGTTGCCGAGCGTTACAGTGTGGTGGGAGAGCTCGCGCAGGTACACCCAGAAGCCGTGCTGCCAGTCATTCATGCGGTGCTTGAGAAAGGCCCGAAGGTAAGCGGCGTCGATACGTTCCGTGCTCAGTATCGGTTGCAGATGCTCAAGGCCAAATGTGATGAAGTCCTGAAAGACCTGCATTGTGTGCTTACGCCCACAATTGGTCGCCCCGTGACCTTGGCCGAGCTCGCTGATGAACCCGTGAAGCGCAACTCTGAGCTGGGCTATTACACCAACTTCATGAACCTGCTCGATTACGCAGCCGTTGCTGTGCCCAGCGGTGTCATGAAGAACGACCTGCCTTGGGGGATCACGCTATTCGGTCGGGCATTCACTGACCACTACCTGCTGAGCCTCGCAAACGCCTACCAAGGGTTCGAAGCACCGGCGATCGATGCTCGCAATGACATGGCCCGCCTGGTCGTTTGTGGTGCCCATCTGGATGGGCTCGCGCTCAATTGGCAGCTCCAGCATCGTGGGGCTCGGTTGCTGGAGTCCACAAGCAGCTCCCCCCATTACAAGCTCTACGCGCTTGCCGGCGGGCCTGTGAAACGACCCGGGATGGTGCGGGTGCAGGAAGGGGGCGTCGCCATCGCAGTGGAGGTTTGGGAGATGCCGAGCACGGAGCTGGGCTCATTCCTGACCGGTATCCCTGCGCCTTTGGGGCTGGGCAAGGTGGAACTGAGCGATGGTCGCTGGGAGACAGGTTTCATATGCGAAGGCGCGGGACTCGATGGTGCCGCAGACATCACCGAATGGGGAGGGTGGAGGGCCTGGTTGGCTTCGATGAGCTGAGGTTGAGGCGGACACTTCTTGCCGTTGTGAAATGACTATGCCCACATTCCTGAAGTAAGAAAGTGGGCATCGAGGTGCGACTCGCGTGGCTTATTTTGCGCTAACGGCGCTGGCTGATTCAGCTTGCTCGTGCTGGCGTTTGCGGCCGATTACCAGTACTGCGATACCGGCCACGGTGCACAGCGCGGCCAAGGGCATCAGCGCCAGGGAGTAGCTGCCGGTGGCATCGTGAATGGCGCCGTAGGCATTGACCATAAGGCCTCCGCCGATCAGGTTGGCCATGGCGCCTACGGCGGCAAGGCCCGCGGCAGCGGTCGAGGAAGACAGCCAGCCGGACACCAGTGCCCAGAACGGCCCTTTCATCGAATACGCGCCCACCAGTACCATGGTCAGCATCGCCACCGTTGCCGGCAGAGAAGCGGTGAACAAGGTCATCAGCAGGCCCGCCGCGATCAGCAGCATGGTCATCGCGGTGTGCCAGCGACGCTCGCCGGTACGGTCGGAACTGCGGCCCCAGAAGATCATCAGCACCGAGGCAATGCCGTAAGGGATGGCGTTGACCAGGCCGATTTCCAGGGCACTGAGGCCAAAGGTTTTCAGTAACTGCGGGGCCCATACGCTCATGGTGCTCCCGGCGGCGGAAGCGCCCGAGTAGATCAGTGCCAACACCCAGATATCCTTGTGGCGCAGCAGCTTCCACAGCGAGATATGGCCGATGGCGGTCTTTTTCGAGGCTTCATCAGCCAGGCGCCGAGTGAGCCAGCCGCGCTGCTCGTCGCTCAGCCACCTGGCTTGCTCTGGGCGGTCGGTGAGCACGAACAGGCAGGCGATGCCAAGCAGTACTGCAGGTATCCCTTCGAGCATGTAGTACGTCATCGTCGATCCATGCGCGAGTTCCTGCCGCAGGCGCTTCCTTCCGAACTGATCCAGGCGGTGCTAGAGGACGCCCAGCAGGCACCCTCCAACTGCAACACTCAGCCGTGGCAGGTCCACGTAGTGTCTGGCGCTAAACGTGACGAGCTTGCAATGGCATTGTCGGCTGCAGATGATGCCGGCCAATTCACGCCGGACTACTACTTTGATATGTCTGAATACCCTGAAGTCTATGCGAAGCGAGCTCAATCCAGTGCTAAAGCGCGTTACGATGCCATCCATGTCACTCGTGAAGACAACGACGGCCGTGCTAAAGCTATGCGTCAGAACCTGAGTTTCTTCGGCGCGCCACATGTGGCCTTACTGTTCATGCCTGCGCTAGGGGACAGCGTTCGGGTGGCCAGCGACCTAGGCATGTACGGCCAGACATTCTTGTTGTCATTGACTGCTCATGGGCTGGCAGGTATCCCGCAAACGCTTTTGGGAATGTACGCCGATACTGTTCGCGAGGTGCTGGGCATCGACTCGGATATGAAAATGCTTTTTGGTATTTCTTTCGGCTATGCGGACCGAGCTGCAGTTGCCAATGACATTACCGTAGGTCGAATTCCGATTTCGCAAAGCGTAACCTTCCACGGTTAAGATCGGCTCCTCTCGACATCCGATCTTCTTTCCGGGCGTCGCTTTCGAGTGCAGGTTACTTTTCTGATGCGATCAATATCTCAACAGCGCTGAGGATTTTCCAGTTTAAATCGAGCACGCGCTAACGGGTGATTGTACGCTCTATAAGCTTTATTCTGCCATTAGAACAATTTGAGCCGGAGTTATCTTCGGTGATCACGTGACAAGCCAGTGTTTCCGCAGATCGTTAGCCAAGCTGATCGGGGAAATCAAATAGGGGTTGTAAAGGATCGTCATGTGGTTCAGGCCGAGGTGGATGTCCTCAATACCCTTGTTTGTTTTCAAGACCTTTGTTTTGATCCGCGTGAGCCGCTCCTGAATCGGCAAGTTGAAATTTTTCGCGGTGACGTCGAAGTGCAGATAGTTCCCTCCGGGAAAGCAGATCTGCGGAGTAGGTAGCGGGCTCGCATTCATGTTGAACCTCCTAAGTTATGCAAGCGATGGGGTCTCTTAAGGGACCCCATCGCCACAGCCAGATTTATCGGTGGCTAACCACAACTGCTGGGTTATCTACGGGGGCTGGGGGCTGTTCAGCCCAGATACCCTGGTCGATATTCACATCCTGAAAAGCACTAGCGGTCAGGACTGGTTCGGTAACACCCGCTTTACGTTGCTTGTCGTAGTCTGCGAGCAGCCTGAGGCCAATCTTGCACAGTAGCGTCAGGGCGATCAGGTTTACCAAGGCGGAAAGGGTCATGGTGATGTCGGCAAACGCGAATACGGTTGATAGGTCTTCCATCGAGCCCCAGAGGATGAGTGCTAGCACGACGGCGCGGTAGCCCAGAAGGACTTTGCGGCTTTCACCAAGGATAAACTTCAGGTTGTTCTCGCCGAGGTAGTAGTTGTAGAGGATCGAGGTAAACACGAACAATGCCAGTGCAGCGCTAATGAAAATGCGCCCCCAGTCGCCCACAACCGCAGCTAGTGAGTTCTGGGTCAGAATGAGACCGTCACCGGCAAAGCCAGCAGTGTAGAAGCCGGACAGCAGGATCAGCAGAGCAGTGCAGGTACAAATGACGAACGTGTCGAAGAACACGCTAAACGCCTGTACCACACCTTGAGAAATTGGGTGTCTGACATCGGCCACTGCCGCCACGTTTGGTGCACTGCCCAGGCCGGCTTCATTGGCAAACACGCCGCGTTTGACTCCCATCACGATGGCGCTGCCAATGAGGCCGCCGAAAGCCTGGTCCAGGCCGAAGGCGCTTTTGATGATGGTCAGCAGCATCATTGGCACGTGATCGAACTGCAAAACAATCACGTAGAGTGTTACCGCTACGTAGGCTAGCGTCTTCACCGGTACCAACAGGTCTGCCACCTTCGCGATACGCTTGATACCGCCTACAAACACCAGCCCCAGCACGACTGCCAGGACGACGCCCGAATGAGTAGGATCAATGCCGAAGGCATTTTGCAGGGAGTGGGTTACGGCATGCGATTGCAGACCGTTGAATGAAAAGCCAAAGGTGACGATGAGCAAAATTGCCATCAGTACGCCGAGCCATCGCTTGTTCAGCCCGTATTCAATGTAGAAGGAGGGTCCGCCATAGAATTGGCCGCTGGCATCTTTACGCTTGTACAACTGGGCCAAGCTACATTCCATAAGGGTGGTCGCCATTCCAACCAGGGCTGTGACCCACATCCAGAAAACAGCACCCGGACCCCCCATTGTTACAGCAACCCCAACGCCGGCAATGTTGCCTGCACCCACCCGACCCGCGAGGCTTAACATGAGCGCTTGAAACGAGCTGATTTGCGCTGAGCTGCTGGTGAGGCTGTCTTTGAAAACTTTAAACATGTGCAGGAAGTACCGAAGCTGCACAAAGCGTGTCTTGATGGTGAAATAAGTACCTAGTCCGACGACCAGGACGATGAGCAGCTTTCCCGAAAGAAAACCATTGATGGCTTCGAGCATGGCGCAACCTCATTGTTATTATTACTGGGGGTAGTGCGAGCTTCACGCGGCTAACTTAGCCGCGTGGTAAACACATGAACCGCTCAGGCGCGGTCTTGCAAAGCCTTGATGTACTTCCACATCAGGGCGGGATTCGAATACATCGGGAAGTGACCGCAATCAGGGATGCACGCCAGTTCCACGCCTTGTGCAGCGATATGGTCGAGATAGGAGAGGTGTGAGTTGGTTACCCCATACATATACTGGCGCGGGAATGGTAGTGCGAGAAACTTGTCCATCAACTGAGCGTTGTCGGACAAATTGACCATCGATTCGAAAATGCCACGCACAGCGCCGGTCCGTACTTTATGTGCGAGGCTGGCGGCATAGAGTGCACTTGCAGGATCCGAAGCCAACCGAGTGCGATTGATAAAATCACGGAAGAAGCCCGCGTCGTCATCACGGTCATGATCGTGGATCTGTCGACTGAGGAAACAATCCTCAGGGGCGATGTTGCCTTCGATATCAACAAAGCTTTGAATGCGATCAGGCTCTTCGTGAGCCAATACCAAGCCGGTCAGCCCCCCCCATGGAATGGCCTACCAGATGAAACTTGTCGATCCCGAAATGTTTGAGCACGGCGTGCGCGGTTTTCACCAGGAATGGGATGTTGATGCGCGAGAGGTCGGCACACTCTGTTTCACCGCAGCCTGGCGCATCATAGGCGATGAAGGGGTGTCCTTCGAAAGACGCCTGCAGGGTGATATCGGCGTAGTCCTCTTTTGTAGAACCGAATCCGTGGAGGAACAGGATGGGCGTTTTTGGCCCGGTGCGGTGTATCACAGCCAGATCGAGCTGCACACCATCGATGCTCAGTGGGATTTTCTCGTACGTGAAGCGAGCTGCATGGGACACGGATACAAACTCCTATAACAGAGTCCCCAATCTTGAACGAGCTAAATGATTTGTAAAATACGAAGCCACGAACCCTGTCATACGCCCGGCCTATGACAGTAAATCTTGTCTTGCATGGTCGATCATTGCCTCCACCAATGAATTTTTGTGTTCGCTATGCCAGGCCATGGCCGTGATCACCACTTTTACTTCGGGATGCAGAGGGCGGATGACGACGTTCTCCGGCGCGAGTTTACCCATAGACGTCGGTACCAGTGCGATGCCCTGACCGCAACTGACAAAGGCGACTTGTGACGATACGGACCGCACCTGGTGGACGATGCGCGGTGCGAAGCCGCTGGCTTTGCACTGCCCAACCAGGTAGTCGAAGTACACAGGACTCACATCCCGTGATGCCATGACCAGGGTTTCGTCCGCGAGGGATTGTAGAGAGATTGACTCCCTTGCAGCTAAGGGATGGTCTTTGGGTAGTGCGACAGCCAGCCTATCTTCGGACAACGGCAATGATTGAATATGTCGACCGAGATTCCCTTCCAGGCGTGCGAATGCAATGTCGATATCACCCGCCTCCAGTGCGGGTATGGCTTCCGCGCTATCTATCTCCCGAACCGATACCGTAATCAAGGGATGATTCTGCTTGAAGCGCTCGATCAACGGGGGTAGCACGTCGATCATGGCCGATGTAATCGCTCCGATGGTCACCACGCCGGCATGGCCTGCGACGGCTTCGTGAACCGCCAACTCTAGTCGCTCCAGTTGATCAGCGAATTTCCGGACCGCGGGAAGAATCGCGGCGCCGGCGGCGGTCAGCTGTGCACCGCGGCGAGAACGGGTAAAAAGTTGAACGCGTAGCGACTGTTCGAGCGCCTGGATCTGCTCGGTCAACGGCGGTTGCGACATACCC
>NZ_JAOCDI010000038.1:0-54750 GCF_029840855.1 Pseudomonas sp. GD03862 | reverse complement strand
TTGGTATGCCTGAGGCTTACGTAACCCTTGTAGGAGCGGGTTTACCCGCGAATACGGTGGCGGCGGCAATGGTGAGCGGCGGGTGGAGATTGGCCAGCAGGCCCGGCCCTTTCGCGGGTAAACCCGCTCCTACGGGTACAGCGTTGCTCTCAGGTCAGGTGATCCCGCCAAAAATCAGATCTGCTCCAGCAACCAGCCTCTGAATGCCCGCAGCGACGGCAGTGCCTCATTCCTCGGCGGGTAGATCAGGTAATAACTGCGCTGGCTGGCAAACGCCACCCCCGGGCTGTACAGCTCTCCCTTGGCCAGTTCCTCCTCCACCAATATGCGCGGCACCAGCCCGATCCCGATCCCGGCACGTACCGCCTGGATCAGGTGCGAGGTCAGCTCGAAGCTCGGCCCCAGCCGCATCGCCCGGTGCGGCAGGCCATGATGGGAAAACCACTCGCCCCACGCATGCGGGTTGTTGGCCACATTCAGCAGCACCTCTTCACTGATCCGCGCCGGGCTCCAGCCCTGGCTGCCGACGCCGGCCTCCGGCGGCAAGATCACCACCAGCTCCTCGGCATGCAGGCGATGGCAGACAAGCCCCGGCAAGTCGTGGCTGGCCACGCCGATGGCGGCATCGATTTCGCTGGTGTCGAAGTTGATGGTTTCAATGCGTGAGTGAATGTGCACCAGCATGCCTGGGTGAGCGCTGTAGAACGCATGCAGCCTCGGCAACAGCCATTTCGAACCGAAGGTTGGCAGGGTAGCCAGGCGCAAGGTGCCAACCCCCGATTGATAGGCCAGTGCCTGCAAGGTGGCACTGCGGATGCGCCCCAGTGCCTCGCTCAGCTCGCGCTGGTACAGGCGGCCGACATCGGTCAGCTGCACCTGGCGCCCCTCGCGGCGGAACAGGGTCAGGCCCAACTGCTGCTCCAAGGCTTGCACCTGGCGGCTGACCGCGCTTTGGGTCAGCGACAGTTCGGCGGCGGCGCGGGTGTAGCTTTCATGCCGGGCGGCGGCCTCGAAAGCCAGCAGTAGTGACATGGATGGGGTCAGGTGGCGGTAATTCATTCATAAAAGTCATTGATAGCGGCAGGATTATCCGTTTGCCCCTGACGCGAAACTACAGGAACATTGGCCTATACGTCATCCCTGTATGCATGAACCCATGCCAGGGCGACAGGTATCCCGTGATCTAGCCCATATCAAGAGGCCATCCTTCGATGATCGCCCAGCTGTCCACCGTTGCACCGAGCGCCAATTACCCCGAATTCCTCGAAGCCCTGCGCAACAGCGGCTTCCGTGGCCAGATCAGTGCCGACTACGCAACCCGCACGGTACTGGCCACCGACAACTCGATCTATCAGCGCTTGCCGCAGGCGGCGGTGTTCCCGCTGGATGCCGACGATGTGGCGCGGGTCGCCACGCTGATGGGCGAGCCGCGCTTCCAGCAGGTCAAGCTGACCCCCCGCGGTGGTGGCACCGGCACCAACGGCCAGTCGCTGACCGACGGTATCGTCGTCGACCTGTCGCGGCACATGAACAACATTCTCGAAATCAACGTGGAAGAGCGCTGGGTGCGGGTACAGGCCGGCACGGTCAAGGACCAGCTCAATGCTGCGCTCAAGCCGCACGGGCTGTTCTTCGCCCCTGAGCTGTCCACCTCCAACCGCGCCACGGTCGGCGGCATGATCAACACGGATGCCAGTGGCCAGGGCAGCTGCACCTACGGTAAAACCCGCGACCACGTGCTGGAGCTGCACAGCGTGCTGCTCGGTGGCGAACGCCTGCACAGCCTGCCGATCGACGATGCCGCGCTGGAGCAGGCCTGCGCCGCGCCGGGCCGGGTCGGTGAGGTGTACCGCATGGCCCGGGAAATTCAGGAAACCCAGGCCGAACTGATTGAAACCACATTCCCCAAGCTCAACCGTTGCCTGACCGGCTACGACCTGGCGCACCTGCGCGACGAGCAGGGCCGCTTCAACCTCAACAGCGTACTGTGCGGCGCCGAGGGCTCGCTGGGCTACGTGGTCGAAGCCAAGCTCAACGTGCTGCCGATTCCCAAGTATGCGGTGCTGGTCAATGTGCGCTACACCAGCTTCATGGATGCGCTGCGTGATGCCAACGCGCTGATGGCGCACAAGCCGCTGTCGATCGAGACGGTTGACTCCAAGGTGCTGATGCTGGCGATGAAAGACATCGTCTGGCACAGCGTTGCCGAGTACTTCCCGGCGGACCCCGAGCGCCCCACGCTGGGCATCAACCTGGTGGAGTTCTGCGGCGACGAGCCGGCCGAGGTCAACGCCAAGGTGCAGGCATTCATCCAGCACCTGCAAAGTGACACCAGTGTCGAGCGTCTGGGCCACACCTTGGCCGAAGGCGCCGAGGCAGTCACCCGCGTCTATACCATGCGCAAGCGTTCGGTCGGCCTGCTGGGCAACGTCGAAGGCGAAGTGCGCCCGCAGCCGTTCGTGGAGGACACCGCAGTACCACCAGAGCAGTTGGCCGACTACATCGCCGACTTCCGCGCACTGCTCGACGGCTACGGCCTGGCCTACGGCATGTTTGGCCACGTCGATGCCGGCGTGCTGCACGTGCGCCCGGCACTGGACATGAAAGACCCGGCGCAGGCCGCGCTGGTCAAGCCGATTTCCGATGCCGTTGCCGCGCTGACCAAACGCTATGGCGGGTTGCTGTGGGGTGAGCACGGCAAGGGCTTGCGCTCGGAATACGTGCCCGAGTACTTCGGCGAGCTGTACCCGGCGTTGCAGCGCCTGAAGGGCGCCTTTGACCCGCACAACCAGCTCAACCCGGGCAAGATCTGCACGCCACTGGGCAGCGCCGAGGGCCTGACCCCGGTCGATGGCGTGACCCTGCGCGGCGACCTTGACCGTACCATTGACGAGCGCGTTTGGCAGGACTTCCCCAGCGCCGTGCACTGCAACGGCAATGGCGCCTGTTACAACTATGACCCCAACGACGCCATGTGCCCGTCGTGGAAGGCTACCCGCGAACGCCAGCATTCGCCCAAGGGCCGCGCCTCGCTGATGCGCGAGTGGCTGCGCCTGCAGGGCGAGGCGAACATTGATGTGCTGGCTGCGGCGCGCAACAAGGTGTCGTGGCTCAAGGGCCTGCCGGCGCGTCTGCGCAATAACCGCGCGCGCAACCAGGGCCAGGAGGACTTCTCCCATGAAGTGTACGACGCCATGGCCGGCTGCCTGGCGTGCAAGTCGTGCGCCGGGCAGTGCCCGATCAAGGTCAATGTGCCGGATTTCCGCTCGCGCTTCCTCGAGCTGTACCACGGTCGCTACCAGCGCCCGCTGCGTGACTACCTGATCGGCTCGCTCGAGTTCACCATCCCCTACCTGGCCCATGCACCGGGGCTATACAACGCGGTGATGGGTTCGAAGTGGGTGAGCCAACTGCTGGCCGACAAGGTGGGCATGGTCGACAGCCCGCTGATCAGCCGCTTCAACTTCCAGGCTACCCTGACCCGTTGCCGCGTTGGCATGGCCACGGTGCCGGCCCTGCGCGAGCTGACCCCGGCCCAGCGCGAGCGCAGCATCGTGCTGGTGCAGGACGCCTTCACCCGCTACTTCGAAACGCCGCTGCTGTCGGCCTTCATCGACCTTGCCCACCGCCTGGGCCACCGGGTATTCCTGGCGCCGTACAGCGCCAACGGCAAGCCGTTGCACGTACAGGGTTTCCTTGGCGCGTTTGCCAAGGCAGCGATCCGCAACGCCACGCAGCTCAAGGCCCTGGCCGACTGCGGCGTGCCGCTGGTGGGGCTGGACCCGGCGATGACGCTGGTGTATCGCCAGGAGTATCAGAAAGTGCCAGGCCTGGAGGGTTGCCCGAAGGTGCTGCTGCCGCAGGAATGGCTGATGGATGTGCTGCCCGAGCAGGCGCCTACCGCACCAGGCAGCTTCCGCCTGATGGCGCACTGCACCGAGAAGACCAACGTGCCGGCCAGCACCCGGCAGTGGGAGCAGGTGTTCGCCCGTCTGGGGCTGAAGCTGGTGACCGAGGCCACGGGTTGCTGCGGTATGTCCGGTACCTACGGGCACGAAGCCCGCAACCAGGAAACCTCTCGGGTCATATTCGAGCAGAGCTGGGCGACCAAGTTGGACAAGGAAGGGGAGCCGCTGGCGACCGGTTACTCGTGCCGTAGCCAGGTCAAGCGCATGACCGAGCGGAAGATGCGTCACCCGCTTGAGGTGGTGTTGCAGTACGCTCAGCGCTAAGGTTCAGGGCCTTTGGGGGCTGCTTTGCAGCCCTTCGCGGGTGAACCCGCTCCTACGGGGGATCGTGCACGCCAGGCGGGCGGGGTTACCCGCGAAGAGGCCGGCAGCGGCTTTCAGGCTTCTGTTGTACGGTCCCTGTCCCTACGCCCTTGGCGGTACAAATAGAGGCTCAACACCAACCCGCACGCTGCTGCAGCCGCCGCGAACAGAAACATCGAAGCAAAGCCGAACCCCGCCGCCACCGCACCGACCAATGGCCCGGTCACCCCCAGTGACAAGTCGATGAACAGCGAATACGCCCCCACCGCCGCCCCGCGGTTAGCTGCCGACACTTGGTTCACTGCCTCCACGCCCAATGCCGGAAACACCAGCGAGAAACCAAACCCGCTCAATGCAGCCCCCGCCAAGGCCAGTTCGGCGTTGGGTGCCAGCCACAGCATCAACAACCCGAGCGTTTCCACCGACAGGCAGGCGATCGCCACCTTGAAGCCACCGATGCGGTTGATCAGGTTGCCAAAGAGCAGCCGTGCGCTGATGAAACTGGCGCCGAACAGGCTCAGGGTCAGCGCCGCATTGGCCCAGCCACGGCTTGCATAGTAAAGGGTGATGAAGGTGGCGATGGTGCCAAAGCCGATCGAACCCAGGGCAAGCCCCGAGCCATGCGGGAATACCTTGCCCAGCACCCGCAGGAACGGCAGGCGTACACCGCTGACGATGGGTGCGGCTTGCTTGGGCCAGGCCAGCAGCAAACCGAGTACGCACAGCAGGATGATGCTCACACCCATGCTCCACAGCCCGAGGCCTTTGACCATCAGCACGCCCAGTGGGGCGCCGATGGCCAGCGCACCATAGCTGGCGATGCCGTTCCAGGAGATGACCTTGGCCGTGTTTGCGGCACCCACCCGGCCAATGCCCCAGCCGATCGCACCCGAGCCTACCAGGCTTTCGGCGCTGCCCAGCACCAGGCGGCCGACCAGCAGGCAAGCCAGGCTCAGCCAGGGCAGGTGAGTGAGGAAGGCGCAGGCCAGCATGAATACCCCGCTTAGCCCGCAGCCGGCCAGGCCGTACATGACTGCCTTCTTGCTGCCGTGGTTGTCGATAATGCGGCTGGCGCCAGGGCGGCTGAGCAGTGTCGCGAGGTACTGCACGCTGATCACCAGGCCGGCGACCACGGCACTGAAACCCAGGTCGTTGTGCACATAGCCGGGCAACACGGCCAGAGGGATGCCGATGTTCAGGTAGCCGATGAAGGTGAACAGGACGATGGAGACGACTTGCCCAGTGACGGCAAAGGACGTGGGACTGCGTGCTGGCATTGGGGATCCGTTGCTGCGGTAAGGATGGCAGTGTGTGCCGCCATCTTAACCACAGCAAGGGTGTTTGCGGGCGAAGCTGTCAGGCTGTAGTCAGTTGGTGTAATCGAGCATCCAGGTCACACTGAACTCGGCTTTCGGGTAATCCAGCCGCAAGCGCGGCAGGACGAAGCCGCCACAGGAGCGACAGGAGTCGAGCAGTGTGAAGACATCGATACGCTCGACCTCGGTGTGGCGGTGAAGCAGTCTGCGGTTCAGCGCGCTGGCGATGTGTCGTTCGGCATCGAGATGTCGCTTATGGACGCGCGTCCACAGGAAATCTGCGCGCCGCAGGATTGGCAGCTCGGTAAACCGCGGGTCTGGTGGGAAAAACTGGTTAACCTGGCGTGCATCGACGTAGTCCACTGCCGGTGTGAGGCGGGGCGTCGGGATGATATGCAATGCGCGCCGGCCAGGGCTGCCTGACAGGGCGAAGAACACCACGCGGCTATGGTCCCTTAGCGTGACACTGGCAAAGGCCAGGTTGACTGGATACAGGTGCTGACGCAAGGCGGCCATCGCGTTGTCGTCCAGCGACTGTGCACCTGCTGTCGGTGTGTAAGGGTGAGTGGCGCCGCGCGCGGGTAGCAGATCGTCCAGTATGCCTAGCATGTGTTGGCGGTCTGCGGCGCTGGTGCCGTGGAATTGCCTCCAGATCGGGATTATCTCCCGGTTCAATGCTGCGATGCCGCGACTGGCGGGGCCCGCCAAAGCGTCCTGGGCCGCGCTCTGCGTGAGGATGTTGCGCGCGTATTCCGGGAGCAGGCGCGACTCCATGGCTTCGATGAACTGCAGGAATCGCGAGGGGTGGCGGAGTTGCCATGTTCGCCCTTGTTCTATCCAGTCGCGCAGCAATCTGACCACGTTATCGACATCGCGCTGCAGGTTGGGGCGCTCGGCGACGATGCGGTAGGTTTCGCTGATTTCCAGGTACCGCTCGATGGCCTCGTGGTCGGTGATTCTCTCGAACCTGCGACGCAGCCCTCTGGGCGGATGTGGCAGCGAAGCTGGCAGTGCCGGGGCATCCAGCAGCCTTGTCTGCCACGCCCAGGGCTGATGGGGGGCGCCATAAAAAACTCCCAGATCGGCCTCGACGATCAACCACTGCTCACCGCGCCAGTCGATCAATGCGCCGCGCAGGGTGCGGCGGTCGGGGATGGTCCGTGCCAGCCCGCCCAGGCGCACGGGAGGGCAGTAGTCGGTAATCTGCCTGACTTGCTCGATCGGCATGTCCGCAGGCAAGCCAAAGCGTAGTTCAGGCGATGGGTCGACCACGATGCGCCTGTGGTACACGGGAGGCGAGATGACGCCAAGGCGTAACTGGGTTTCTTCGACGGGCAAGGCTTTCAATCGCCTGGGGTGATTAGGGGCGTGTACGACGACCTTGCCCTCGCGCACCATGACCTGCGCCCAGATGTCGAAGCGTGTGTGCTGGGGGCGATAACGAATCGGTACCGGCTCGATCCGCACGGTTTGGAAGGCGTGACTGACGTGTTGTCCGAATACGGGTGTGCCGGCGTCATTGGGTAAGGGCGAGAAGTTCAGGGCCATTTGCGCTTCGCCGCCGGTGTAAGGCGGCGGCACCTCGGTGGGTGGCTGGCCGAGTAGCGGCTCATGCGCAACCCGACGTAGCAGCCCCGAGGTGTTCGGTGTTTGAAGGCGATAGGCGGCGCCATGAATGATTGCATCGACCGTGGCATTGTCGCGGGGGATCAGTGTGGCTGTTTCGGGTAGCTCGCGTGGCACCGGACCATGGCTGTCGGGTATCTGGTCAAGTAGCACGGCATCGGGCGCCTGGCCCGGCAGTACCCTTCGCTGCGTCATGAGTTCCCGGGATTCGGGGGCGACCGTCGTCAGTTCGGGCGCGCTGCGCCAGCGCTTGGGCGGGGTAAGGCGCTCGCTGAAGTCGGGCGTGACGGGGATGCTGCTCCAGCGTCGGGCGGCGCGCGCGGCGTTCAGGCGTGCGGTGTTGGCGCTTTGGCCCAGCACGCCGGGAAGCTTGGCCAATGGTTTGAAGGCCCGTCCACCAAGCGTGACTGCCGCGCCTTTCAGCGCGGCGATGTCCAGGACACAAGCCAGTGCATCGCTGCCATCCTCTGGGTTCAGGCAACTCAAGCCCGGTATCAGGTTGGAAAACAACCGTTGCAAGTAGCGCCCAGTGCTCACGGACTGGCGCCTGGCCAGGAATTGTTCATGCGGGGTAGCGCCTTTGCCCAGTGCATGCAAAGCATCCCGATTGCCCAAGGCGATATCGCTGGCGTAATGCCTGGCCAGTGAGTCGAGGCGATCTTGCGTGGGGGCGATGAGCACTTGTCGCAAGGCGGGAAAGTCGGCAGCGATCCACGGCAGTTGTGATTGGTTGTATTCGCTGTAGAGCAGCGTCAATTGCTCGGCCAGGCGCGTCGGCGCTGTGTGGGCAATGAAGTGCGCTTGCCAGTGCAGCCGTTCGGGGAACAGCTCGTAAAGCCAATCGCCCTCTGTGCCCGGGGCATGTACGACGAAACCTTGGGTGGCCGTCTGCATGTGCCAGTCCGCTCTGGGGCTGGAGCCGTACTCAGGTCGGTTATCGGGGCCCACGTAGATCGGCCAGGTCACGGCATAGGCGGTCCAGGGGCCATCACGCAGGCGGTCCTTGATATCTTCCGGCAGGTGGCTCAAGCAGCGGTGCAGGATAGCTTGATAGACGTTGGTGGCACGCTGTTCCCAAGCGCCGAAGGCCACTTCATACCAGGCGGTCACGTCCGGCAGGCGGGGATTGCTTCGGTAGCCTGCGCCATGGTCAAGGTACATCAGCAGGTGTACTTGGCCATCCGCGTTGCGCGACTCGGGCGCTATCCGGCTCTGGAGCAACTGACGACGCGCCTCCTCGAAGCGGTCCGGGAGATCATTGAGGCTTTCAACGTCCCTGACCGCCAGGTAGCGATGCAACGCCAATTGCCATTGCTGGTGCGACCAGGGCGGAGGGAGCTCGAATGATCCGCGCAAGGGGGCCCACACCGCCAGCGTCTGGCGCAGTGCTTCTTCGGGAGCAGGGTCATCCTCGTGCAGGGCCTGGCGCATGACCTGTTCTGCGTTGTCGAAGGTCATCGATTGCTGGCGGGCGCTGAGTATCAGGGCTCCCTGGCGGATGCTGGCCCAGCGCAGGTCGGGCTCGAAGCTGAAATCGGCCGGGTAGCCACTGAGCAGTAGTTCGGGCGCGAAGCGGCGCATCAGCAGTTCACCGGCCAGTTGCGCAATCGCCGGGGTGCAGGCGAGACGGATTTGCACACTGTTGATCAGGTCAAGGCGGATTTCCTCGACGGGGAGCGTGGCATTGTCCGGGCTGAACAGCTCGAAAGCCATGATCAGCCCCGGCTGGCGGTCATCGGGTGGGTACAACACGTCGATCAAGGTTTGTTCGGCCAAGGCCAAGTGATCGGAGCTGGCATCCCATTCTGCCGAGGCGGCCAGTTCGCCGGCCCATCGGGTGAACATGGACGAATGCAGCAAGGCGTCGAGCGCTTGAGCGGCTGGCACATTCAATGCCGGGCCTGGGAGAAACGCCTTTCCATGCTGATCAGGTGTTACACCCGACGCTCGTTCGCGGGCAGTGGGCGGGCGGTAACGCCTGCCTTGTGCATAGACTGTCGCACCGAGGGCGTTGAACAGGTGGACGGCAAGGTGAACACCGGCTGGAGGCTTCAGTAGGTGTCTGGCCAGTGTGGGGAGGTCCAGGTAGTTGTCCAGCACCAGTGGACGGGAGGCCGATCGTGGGGGCCGGGGGGTAGTTGGCAAACTGGGGTACAGCAGCAGGGCGGCCGCTACGAAGCAGTCACGCTGGGTCAGGCACACCCGCCGAGCCCAGAGTGCCTGGGCAAGGCTGCAACTGGCATAGGGCCATGGATTGGGCAGGCCTTCGTTCAACCCGGCGATCAGTGAGGCATCGGTTGCCGTGATCACGATATGGGCCAGTTTTGTCTGCAAGGTCGCCACCAGGTTCGCCTCTACTTGGCTGCCGGCGGGGCGTCGCAGGGTGCGGTTGAAGTGCTCACGCGCCGGTTCACGGGCGAAAGCTTCGGTCAGCTGCTGGTGCAGGTCATGATCGCTCAGGTCGACGGGGAACAGGTCTGTGAAGCCCAGTGCCTGGTTGAAATGTTCGCGCAGCGATGTGGCCAGGTCCATTGGACCGGACAGGTCGCTGTGCAGGCGCACGCTTTCGGCGTCCAGGGTGTCTATCCGGGCGAGTAGGTCGGCGGCGTCAGTGATAGATGACATGGCTCTGCCTCTTTGCGGTTGGAGGCACGAGTCTGTGTAGGGCAGGGGCGGGGCAGGTGGTAGTGGGTTGTTACAACGTTGATTTTAGACGGTGTGAAAACGTGATGACGGGGGTAGCCCGCAGGTCAGCCGTTTTCACACAGTCGGGGATGCGCAGTTATTCCTGGTCAGCGCTGGATTGATCGTCACCATCCTGCTCGGCGGCAGCTGCCGGTTCGGCGTGAACGGTCACGGATGGCTCTTCTGGGTTCAGGCTTGGGAAGGGAAGATTCGGGATTTCATGCATCTCGTCGTTCCTCGCAAGTGTGAGTGAAAAGTCTGCGCCAGGCGCGTTTGGAGCTTCAAAAAGCTGGGGCAGGATACACAACTCTGGATGACAGTTTGGTTTTTTTCCCGGTCGTTTGTCGGTTTTGCGGGCGAACAGCGCACATATGCCCCATGAAAAAAGGGGCCTCTGGCCCCTTTTTTCTGGTGTTTACTTCCGGCCTTCAGCCGTTTCCGCCACCTTGTCAGTGTGTGCGCACATGATGAAGTCGTTGCGGTGCAGGCCTTTGATCGAGTGGCTCCACCAGGTCACGGTGACCTTGCCCCATTCAGTCAGCAGCCCTGGGTGGTGGCCTTCGGCTTCGGCGATTTCGCCCACGGCATTGGTGAACGCCAAGGCGTGCTTGAAGTTCTTGAACAGGAACACGCGCTCCAGCTCCATGTGGCCGTCACGTACTTCGATGTTCCAGTCCGGGATTTCGCGGATCAGCTCGGCCAGCTCTTCGTCGGTGACTTTCGGCGCATCGGCGCGGCAGGCTTCGCAATGGGCTTGGTTCAAGGCATTCATGAGGTGTTTTCCGGTTCGAGTTGTTATCGGCAAGGTCGCTCAGGCAGCGACCTTGGGTGGAAACTTCGGTGCATGCAGACCCAGCTGCATGGCTTTATGGACCATGCCCATGATGTCCTCGTGGGCCAGGTCGAACAGGCGCTTCATGTTCGGCAGTACGAAATACACCGGTTGCAGAATGTCGATGCGGTAGGGCGTACGCATGGCCTCGATCGGGTCGAAGGCCTGGTGCTCAGGCTCGTCAGACAGACTGTAGACGGTCTCTTTCGGCGACGAGAGGATGCCACCACCATAGATTTTGCGGCCTTGCGCGGTTTCCATCAGGCCAAACTCGATGGTCATCCAGTACAAGCGCGCCAGGTACACACGTTGTTCCTTGGTCGCGGCCAGGCCGAGCTTGCCATAGGTGTGGGTGAACTCGGCGAACCAGGGATTGGTCAGCAGCGGGCAGTGGCCGAAGATCTCGTGGAAGATATCCGGCTCTTGCAGGTAGTCCAGCTCTTCCGGGGTGCGGATGAAGGTGGCGACCGGAAAGCGCTTGCTGGCCAGCAGTTCGAAGAAGGTCTGGAAGGGGATCAGCGCCGGTACCCGGGCAACCTGCCAGCCGGTGGTGGCACCCAGCACCTTGTTGATCTCGCCCAGTTGCGGAATGCGGTCATGCGGCAATTTCAGCTGGTCGATGCCGTCCAGGTATTCCTGGCACGCACGGCCTTCGATCACTTTCAGCTGGCGGGTGATCAGGGTGTTCCACACCGCATGCTCTTGCTGCGGGTAATCGATAAAACCATGCGCATCGGGCTCGCGTGCCACGTATTGCGTCTGTTTCATGAGGCTCTCCTGGTGAGGGCTTTTCTTGTTATGTACAGGACATGCCTAAAGGAATATCCCTTAGCCAGCGGTTTTGCACGGGGGCGTGGCTCGGCCGCGAAGGGTGCCGACGTCGGTTTTCGTAACGATAATTTTACAAAACTCGGCAAGTGTCGGAAAATTCGAGGCATCTGGTTGATAGAAACGCGGTTTTTGTCAGCTTATCTTTACGACTTTTCTGCGCGGTGTGGAAAAACATCAGCGCTTCGAGAGCCCTCATGCGTATCAAAGTCCATTGCCAGAACCGCATTGGCATCCTGCGCGACATCCTCAACCTGCTGGTGGAGTACGGCATCAACGTGCTGCGCGGCGAGGTGGGCGGTGATCATGGCAACGCCATCTACCTGCACTGCCCGAACCTGATCAACCTGCAATTTCAGGCCCTGCGGCCGAAGTTCGAGGCCATTGCCGGGGTATTCGGCGTTAAGCGTGTGGGCCTGATGCCCAGCGAACGCCGGCACATGGAGCTGAATGCGTTGCTGGGAGCGCTGGACTTTCCGGTGCTGTCGATCGACATGGGCGGCAGCATCGTTGCGGCCAACCGTGCAGCCGCGCAGTTGCTTGGCGTGCGGGTTGATGAGGTGCCGGGCATGCCGCTGGCGCGCTACGTAGAAGACTTCGATCTTCCGGAGCTGGTGCGGGCCAACAAGTCGCGCATCAACGGCTTGCGCATCAAAGTCAAAGGTGATGTGTTTCTGGCCGATATCGCACCGCTGCAGTCCGAACACGATGACAGCGAGGCGCTGGCCGGCGCGGTGCTCACCCTGCACCGTGCCGACCGGATCGGCGAGCGTATCTACAACGTGCGCAAGCAAGAGCTGCGTGGCTTCGACAGCATCTTCCAGAGCTCGCGGGTGATGGCTGCCGTGGTGCGTGAAGCGCGGCGCATGGCGCCGCTGGATGCACCGTTGCTGATCGAGGGCGAAACCGGAACCGGCAAGGAGTTGCTGGCGCGTGCCTGCCATTTGGCCAGCCCGCGTGGACAGTCGCCGCTGATGGCGCTCAACTGCGCCGGGCTGCCCGAGTCGATGGCCGAGACCGAGCTGTTCGGATACGGCCCTGGGGCATTCGAAGGGGCACGGGCCGAAGGCAAGCTGGGGCTGCTGGAGTTGACTGCAGGCGGCACGTTGTTCCTTGACGGGGTAGGGGAGATGAGCCCGCGGTTGCAGGTAAAGCTGCTGCGCTTTCTGCAGGACGGCTGCTTCCGTCGGGTAGGTAGCGATGAAGAGGTCTACCTGGATGTGCGGGTAATTTGTGCAACCCAGGTGGATTTGTCCGAGTTGTGTGCCCGTGGCGAGTTTCGCCAGGACCTGTATCACCGGCTCAATGTACTGTCGCTGCACATTCCGCCTTTGCGCGAATGCATGGATGGTCTGGAGGGGTTGGTGCAGCATTTTCTCGATCAGGCCAGTCGGCAGATTGGCTGCGCCATGCCGCGCCTGGCACCGGCGGCAATGGACAAACTTGGGCAGTACCACTGGCCAGGTAATGTAAGGCAGTTGGAAAACGTCTTGTTCCAGGCGGTTTCGTTATGTGACGGCGGCGTGGTTAAAAGCGAGCATATCCGCTTGCCGGATTATGGCGTGCGGCAACCGTTGGGCGAGTTTTCGCTGGAAGGGGATCTTTCGCAGATAGTAGGGCGCTTTGAAAAGGCGGTGCTGGAAAGTTTGATGGGGGAGTTTCCCAGTAGTCGGGCCTTGGGCAAAAGACTGGGTGTTTCGCATACCACGATTGCCAACAAGTTGAGGGATTATTCGTTGGGCAAATCGACTGATTAAATGGCTGTAAGTTAATAGCCTGTTAATCAGGTGGTGAATGCTTCGCGGGTGAACCCGCTCCTACAGGTACCGCGCCGCATTCATGGTGTGCGAGGTACCCGTAGGAGCGGGTTCACCCGCGAAGGGGCCCGCAGGGCCCCCAATTCACAAGGTATCAGCCGTTGGAGCAGCCGTTCCCCATCACGCGGTATTCGAGAATGTGCGTCTGGCCCTTGGAGTCCTCGTAGGTCATGCGGGCTGGCACGACTTCGCAGACATTGGGCACTTCGCTCATGGAAATGACGCGAGCAATGTCCAGGTGCTGCGAGTAACTGTACTGTTCAACCGGAATCTGCTCGGCATCTTTGGCTTCGCCGGCCATCGCCGCGCCGCAAAGACTGCCAAGTACCAATACCAGTAAAGCTTTCATTTTCTTTTTACCTGTCTAAGGTCGTGAGGGGGCACGCGGCGCTTATGGCGCCGCGAGTACAGCGAGTGTTAACTATCGGGATTAGAGGGAAATTAACGCTTGCCTTCGTGGGGGCTGTTACCAGTTGTTAATCGCCTTGCCGTTGCTGGCGAGGTGAATTTTATGGCGGTGGCCAATGCTGAAACAGTGGGTGTTTTGATAAAGTGTTTTGACAGAATCTGTAACAATCCTGGGCCAATCGCCCTCCTTTTTTCTCCGGCAGGCTGTAACGCCCGCGCCAGAGCGCTTTGCCGGAACGGGTGTACCAAATTACTACCAACGTCGAATGGCTTTTGTCGCTCTGGTACAGTTACAAACGGTTCCATACAAAAACAACTATTACACCGAGGTAACACAGATGAGTGCGGCTCCACTGTATCCCGTTCGTCCCGAGGTTGCGGCCACTACCCTGACCGACGAGGCCACCTACAAGGCCATGTACCAGCAATCGGTGATCAACCCGGACGGCTTCTGGCGCGAGCAGGCCCAGCGTATCGACTGGATCAAGCCGTTCACCAAGGTCAAGCAGACCTCCTTCGACGACCACCATGTCGATATCAAATGGTTCGCCGACGGCACTCTGAACGTTTCCTCCAACTGCCTGGACCGCCACCTTGAAGAGCGCGGTGACCAGTTGGCCATCATCTGGGAAGGTGACGACCCTTCCGAGCACCGCAACATCACCTACCGCGAGTTGCACGAGCAGGTCTGCAAGTTCGCCAACGCCCTGCGTGGCCAGGATGTGCACCGCGGTGACGTGGTCACCATCTATATGCCGATGATCCCCGAAGCTGTGGTCGCCATGCTGGCCTGTGCACGCATTGGTGCGATTCACTCGGTGGTGTTCGGCGGCTTCTCGCCCGAGGCGCTGGCTGGCCGTATCATCGACTGCAAGTCCAAGGTGGTGATCACTGCCGACGAAGGCGTGCGTGGTGGCCGCCGTACACCGCTCAAGGCCAACGTCGACCTGGCGCTGACCAACCCTGAAACCAGCAGTGTGCAGAAAATCATCGTGTGCAAGCGCACCGGTGGCGACATTGCCTGGCACCAGCACCGCGACATCTGGTACGAAGACCTGATGAAAGTGGCCTCCAGCCACTGTGCACCCAAAGAAATGGGCGCTGAAGAGGCGCTGTTCATCCTTTATACCTCCGGCTCCACCGGCAAGCCGAAGGGCGTGCTGCACACCACAGGCGGTTACCTGGTTTACGCCGCGCTGACCCATGAACGCGTGTTCGATTACCGTCCGGGCGAGGTGTACTGGTGCACCGCCGACGTCGGTTGGGTCACAGGCCACAGCTATATCGTCTACGGCCCGCTGGCCAACGGCGCCACCACCTTGCTGTTCGAAGGCGTGCCGAACTACCCGGACATTACCCGCGTATCGAAGATCGTCGACAAGCACAAGGTCAACATCCTCTACACAGCGCCAACTGCCATTCGCGCCATGATGGCCGAAGGGCAGGCAGCTGTTGAAGGCGCCGACGGTTCCAGCCTGCGCCTGCTGGGGTCGGTGGGTGAGCCGATCAACCCTGAGGCCTGGAACTGGTACTACAAGACCGTCGGCAAGGAGCGTTGCCCGATCGTCGACACCTGGTGGCAGACCGAGACCGGCGGCATTCTGATCAGCCCGCTGCCTGGTGCCACCGGCCTCAAGCCGGGTTCGGCAACTCGCCCGTTCTTCGGTGTGGTGCCTGCCCTGGTCGATAACCTGGGCAACCTGATCGACGGTGCTGCCGAAGGCAACCTGGTAATCCTCGATTCCTGGCCGGGTCAGTCGCGTTCGCTGTACGGCGACCATGACCGCTTCGTCGACACCTACTTCAAGACCTTCCGTGGCATGTACTTCACCGGCGACGGTGCGCGCCGCGACGAGGACGGTTACTACTGGATCACCGGCCGTGTGGATGACGTACTCAACGTGTCCGGCCACCGCATGGGCACTGCCGAAATCGAAAGCGCCATGGTCGCGCACTCGAAGGTTGCCGAGGCTGCTGTGGTTGGCGTGCCGCATGACATCAAAGGGCAGGGCATTTATGTGTATGTCACCCTCAATGCCGGCATCGAGGCCAGCGAGCAATTGCGCCTAGAGCTGAAGAACTGGGTGCGCAAGGAGATCGGCCCGATTGCTTCGCCAGATGTGATCCAGTGGGCGCCGGGGCTGCCGAAGACCCGCTCGGGCAAGATCATGCGCCGCATCCTGCGCAAGATTGCCACCGGTGAATACGACGCCCTGGGCGATATCTCGACCTTGGCCGACCCGGGTGTGGTACAGCACCTGATCGATACCCACAAGGCGATGAACCTGGCTTCGGCCTAACCCCTTCCCGGCAATACCCCCTGCAAAAGCGGGCTTGCCCGCGAATGCGTCAGTTCAGGCTAAGCTGTCCCCTGACCTCACGCATTCGCGGGCAAGCCCGCTCTTGCATTGTTACCCGACAATCATCGGTTACTGTTCTGTCACCGGCCCCGCACAGGTTCGGGGCGCCAGGAAACAATTCCGGCCCGTTTCGGTGCGTCGGGGTCAGCATTTTGTGCATCAAGGCACGCTGCACTTGCCGTCGTACAAGGCTTTGCCAATAATAGGCCCAGGAATTGCTAGGTCTATAGGTTCTATTTCTTGCGCCATTGCATATTCTGCACTGGCTGTCAACATCGCCCGCGGCGGTTTCAGGCGCTTCTATAAGTAGTTGTCGCTTTGAAGAAATATCGACTACCGGGCTGTCGTTAAAATGCCACTCACTCGCTCGTGGTATGCGGCCTTGGTCGAACCCTGCGCGGCTCGCGTTGTACTCATTCGCATATCGGGCAGCTGTTACCTGCCTTGTATTGCCCCGTACCGATGGAGTTACCTGATGAAGAAGCTCGCACTGCTTGGCGCCCTGGCGCTGTCTGTGTTTTCCCTGGTGTCGCAGGCTGCTGAAAAACCGCTGAAAATCGGCATCGAAGCTGCCTACCCACCCTTCGCCTTCAAGCAACCTGACGGCAGCATTGCCGGCTTTGACTACGATATCGGCAACGCGCTGTGCGAAGAGATGAAAACCAAGTGTACCTGGGTCGAGCAGGAGTTCGACGGCCTGATCCCGGCGCTGAAAGTGCGCAAGATCGACGCCATCCTGTCGTCCATGTCGATCACCGATGACCGCAAGAAGTCGGTCGACTTCACCAAGCGCTACTACCTGACTCCGGCGCGCCTGGTCATGAAGGATGGCACCACCGTCAGCGACAGCCTGGACGAACTGAAAGGCAAGAAGATCGGCGTGCAGCGCGGCTCCATTCACGACCGCTTCGCCAAGGAAGTGCTGGGCGCCAAAGGTGCCACCGTGGTGCCTTACGGCACCCAGAACGAAATCTACCTGGACGTCGCAGCTGGCCGCCTCGACGGCACCGTGGCTGACGCCACCCTGCTGGAAGATGGCTTCCTCAAGACTGACGCCGGCAAGGGCTTCGCGTTCGTAGGCCCGGCCTTCACCGACGCCAAGTACTTCGGTGACGGTATCGGTATTGCCGTACGCAAGGGTGACAAGGCCAATGTCGACCGCATCAACGCGGCGATCGACGCCATCCGTGCCAACGGCAAGTACAAAGAAATCGAAAGTAAGTACTTCAATTTCGACATCTACGGTCCAGACTCGAAGTAAGACGTCGGGTTTCACCTGTGCAATGGTGCAAACAGCAGAGGCTCTGAGGTTTGCACCATTTTTCATTCTCTAGGTCGAGGACCTCATCATGTTGAAAGGCTACGGGGCAGTCATCCTCG
Source organism: Pseudomonas sp. GD03862 (assembly GCF_029840855.1). Lineage (NCBI taxonomy): Bacteria > Pseudomonadati > Pseudomonadota > Gammaproteobacteria > Pseudomonadales > Pseudomonadaceae > Pseudomonas > Pseudomonas sp. GD03862. The sequence continues at coordinate 37,227 of NZ_JAOCDI010000038.1, read as the reverse complement.
ACGGGGCGTGGCTGACGCTACAGCTCGCCCTGTCGTCGATGGCCCTGGCCATCGTGCTCGGCCTGATCGGTGTGGCGCTGCGTTTGTCGCCAGTGCGCTGGTTGGCCTGGCTGGGCGATCTGTATTCCACGGTGATCCGTGGTATTCCGGACCTGGTCCTGATCCTGCTGATCTTCTACGGCGGGCAAGACATCATCAACCGGGTGGCGCCGCTGCTCGGCTATGAAGACTATATCGATCTGAATCCGCTGATTGCGGGTATCGGTACCCTGGGCTTCATCTTTGGCGCCTACCTCTCGGAAACCTTCCGCGGGGCCTTCCTGGGCATTCCCAAGGGCCAGGCCGAGGCGGGCGTGGCGTATGGCATGAGCCCTCGCCAAGTGTTCTTCCGCATCCAGGTGCCGCAAATGATTCGCCTGGCCATTCCGGGCTTCACCAACAACTGGCTGGTGCTGACCAAGGCTACTGCGCTGATTTCGGTCGTCGGTCTGCAGGACATGATGTTCAAGGCCAAGCAGGCGGCTGACGCCACCCGCGAACCCTTCACCTTCTTCCTGGCAGTGGCGGCGCTGTACCTGGTGCTGACTAGTGTTTCGCTGCTGGCCCTGAAGTATCTGGAGCGCCGCTACTCGGTTGGCGTCAAGGTGGCTGAACTATGATCTTCGACTACAACGTCGTCTGGGAAGCGCTGCCGATGTACTTCGGCGGCCTGCTGACCACCCTGAAACTGCTGGCGATCTCGCTTTTCTTCGGCCTGTTGGCAGCCATTCCGCTGGGCCTGATGCGGGTATCCAGGCAGCCGGTGGTCAACCTTGCTGCATGGCTGTACACCTACGTCATCCGTGGCACGCCGATGCTGGTGCAGCTGTTCCTGATCTACTACGGCCTGGCCCAGTTCGAGGCGGTGCGCGAGAGTATCTTCTGGCCGCTGCTGTCCAGCGCCACCTTCTGCGCCTGCCTGGCGTTCGGCATCAATACCAGTGCCTACACCGCCGAAATCATTGCCGGCAGCCTCAAGGCGACGCCGCATGGCGAGATCGAGGCTGCCAAGGCCATGGGGATGTCGCGCATGAAAATGTACCGCCGCATCCTGCTGCCTTCGGCACTGCGTCGGGCACTGCCGCAGTACAGCAATGAAGTGATCATGATGCTGCAGACCACCAGCCTGGCGTCGATCGTCACCCTGATCGACATCACCGGTGCTGCGCGCACGGTCAATGCCCAGTACTACCTGCCTTTCGAGGCCTATATCACGGCGGGCGTGTTCTACCTGTGCCTGACCTTCATCCTGGTGCGCCTGTTCAAGATGGCCGAACGCCGCTGGCTCGGCTACCTGGCGCCGCGCAAGCACTGACCGCTTTGTGAGAATCGACAGCATGTACAAACTCGAAGTCCAAGACCTGCACAAGCGCTACGGCAGCCACGAAGTGCTCAAGGGCGTGTCGCTGGCGGCCAAGGCCGGCGACGTCATCAGCATCATCGGCTCCAGCGGTTCGGGCAAGTCGACCTTCCTGCGCTGCATCAACCTGCTGGAGCAGCCGCACGCCGGCAAGATCCTGCTCAACAACGAAGAGCTGAAGCTGGTCCCCGGCAAGGATGGTGCGTTGAAGGCCGCCGACCCGCGTCAATTGCAACGCATGCGCTCGCGCCTGTCGATGGTGTTCCAGCACTTCAACCTGTGGTCGCACATGACTGCGCTTGAGAACATCATCGAAGCGCCCGTGCACGTGCTGGGCGTGAACAAGAAGGAAGCCCTGGAAAAGGCCGAGCACTACCTGGCCAAGGTGGGTGTTGCCCATCGCAAGGATGCCTTCCCCGGGCATATGTCGGGGGGTGAGCAACAGCGTGTGGCAATTGCCCGGGCGCTGGCCATGGAGCCGGAGGTCATGCTGTTCGACGAGCCGACCTCGGCGCTTGACCCTGAGCTGGTGGGTGATGTGCTGAAGGTGATGCAGGCGCTGGCCCAGGAAGGTCGGACCATGGTGGTGGTGACCCACGAAATGGGCTTTGCCCGCGAGGTGTCCAACCAGTTGGTGTTCCTGCACAAAGGCCTGGTGGAAGAAACCGGCTGCCCGCGTGAAGTGCTGGCCAACCCGCAGTCGGAGCGCTTGAAGCAGTTCCTCTCCGGCAGCCTGAAGTAAAAGCTGCATTTTTGCACCAGAATAGGGCATGCTGCGCGGCGAGCGCAGCCTGACCCGGCGCACAGACTCGAACGACCTCAGGTTTCGGACCGCACCCTATGACCACCCAGCGAATCGGTTTTCTCATCTGGCCCAGCACCAGGCCTTTGACCCTGGCGTTGGCCGAGGAAGTGTTGCTGGTGGCGCAGCGTGTGCATCCGGATGTGGTCTACGAGTTGGTCTTCCTGCAGGCCGAGCCTGCGCAGGAAGGCGCCTGGCGGCTGCCGGGCGAGCCGTGGACCGGCCGCCTGGAGGGCTGCCACAAGCTCTTTCTGCTGGCCGACGAGCCGCCTGCGGCGATGGGGGCTGCCTTTTCAGCGGCGCTCAAGCAACTGGCGCGCAGTGGTTGCCTGATCGGTGGCCTGTCGGCCGGGGTGTATCCGCTGGCAATGCTGGGCCTGCTCGATGGGTACCGGGCAGCCGTGCACTGGCGCTGGCAGGATGACTTTGCCGAACGCTTCCCCAAGGTGATTGCCACCAGCCACCTGTTCGACTGGGATCGCGACCGACTGACCGCCTGCGGCGGTATGGCGGTGACCGACCTGCTGCTGGCGGTGCTGGCGCGGGATCACGGGGCGGAGTTGGCCGGGGCGGTGTCGGAAGAGCTGGTGGTAGAGCGCATCCGCGAGGGTGGCGAGCGCCAGCGTATTCCGCTGCAGAACCGCCTGGGCTCGAGTCACCCCAAGCTGACTCAGGCCGTGTTGCTGATGGAAGCCAACATCGAAGAGCCGCTGACCACCGACGAGATTGCCCAGCATGTGTGTGTGTCGCGTCGGCAGTTGGAGCGTATCTTCAAGCAGTACCTGAACCGCGTGCCCAGCCAGTACTACCTGGAGTTGCGGTTGAACAAGGCACGGCAGATGCTGATGCAGACCAGCAAGTCGATCATCCAGATCGGGCTGTCTTGTGGTTTCTCGTCGGGGCCGCATTTTTCCAGTGCCTACCGTAATTTCTTTGGTGCAACGCCGCGGGAAGACCGGAACCAGCGTCGCAGCAGCAGCCCGTTTGAATTGAGCTCGGCGCCGGCTGAAAAGGGCTGAGATTTCGGGTGGGTTCGGGGTGTATGCCTTGGGGTTGGTGTTGGAGCGCAAATCGAGCGCCGCCCACGCGGCGCTTCGCGGGTAAACCCGCTCCTACGTTTGTTTCGGGCCAGTTATGCCTGTGGCATTTGCGCGCGAACGCCTTGGCGCACACCTCGATATCCCGTCGAACAAACAAGGCGGTCGCGCGCGCCAGGCACAGGAGGGACTGGCCCGAAACAAACGTAGGAGCGGGTTTACCCGCGAAGCGCCGCGCGGGCGGCGCTCGATCTCCCCGTCAACACATCAACATCGCCGTACATCCTGCCCTCTCACAATCCTATGTGAACACCCGTACATCCTGCCCCCCCCCACAATCCTATGTGAACCCCCGTACATCCTGTCCCTCCCACAATCCTGTGTGAACACCCGTACACCCCGCCCCCTCACAAACCTATGTGAACACCCGTTCACCCAGCTCCCTCTCTCCCGTACACTGCGCGATTGCGACAGTGTTTGTCGCATTGCCGAAAGCCTTGTCAAAACTGGGTTTTGCGCTGTAACAAGTTGTCGCTTGGCCGCAAGGACAGGCGCGGATCAGTCCTTACAATCCCCCCATCGCTCGCCACTTCCAGGCCAGCGTTCCTCTTCAGGAGACTCAGATGTCCGTTGAGCAAGCCCCGGTGCAACGTGCCGATTTCGACCAGGTGATGGTCCCCAACTATTCTCCGGCGGCCTTCATTCCTGTGCGAGGCGAGGGTTCCCGTGTCTGGGACCAGTCGGGCCGCGAGCTGATCGACTTTGCAGGCGGCATCGCGGTCAATGCCCTGGGCCACTGCCACCCGGCACTGGTCAAGGCCCTGACTGAACAGGCCAACACCCTCTGGCACGTCTCCAACGTGTTCACCAACGAGCCGGCCCTGCGCCTGGCCCACAAGCTGGTGGACGCCACCTTTGCCGACCGCGCGTTCTTCTGCAACTCCGGCGCCGAGTCCAACGAGGCCGCTTTCAAGCTGGCCCGTCGTGTGGCGCATGACCGCTTCGGTCCGCAAAAGCACGAAATCATCGCCACCGTGAACAGCTTCCACGGTCGCACCCTGTTTACCGTCAGCGTGGGTGGCCAGCCGAAGTACTCCGATGGCTTTGGCCCGAAAATCACCGGTATCAGCCATGTGCCGTACAACGACCTGGAAGCGTTGAAGGCACAGATTTCCGACAAGACCTGCGCCGTGGTGATCGAGCCGATCCAGGGCGAGAGTGGCGTGGTGCCGGCCGACAAGGCCTACCTGGAAGGCGCGCGCAAGCTGTGTGACGAGCACAACGCTCTGCTGATCTTCGACGAAGTGCAGACGGGCGTGGGCCGTACCGGCTCGCTGTATGCCTACCAGCACTACGGCGTGACACCGGACATTCTGACCAGTGCCAAGAGCCTGGGCGGCGGTTTCCCGATTGGCGCCATGCTGACCACCACCGAGCTGGCCAAGCACCTGGCCGTTGGCACCCACGGCACCACCTATGGCGGCAACCCGCTGGGCTGCGCCGTTGCCTGCGCGGTGCTGGACGTGGTCAACACCCCGGAAACCCTGGCCGGTATCAAGGCTAAGCACGAGCGCTTCAAAACCCGCCTGGAACAGATCGGCCAGCAGTACAACCTGTTCAGCCAGGTGCGTGGTGTCGGCTTGCTGCTGGGCTGTGTCCTGACCGAGGCCTGGAAAGGCAAGGCCAAGGACGTGCTCAATGCTGCCGAGAAAGAAGGCGTGATGGTGCTGCAGGCCGGCCCGGACGTGGTCCGCTTCGCGCCAAGCCTGGTAGTTGAAGACGCCGACATCGACGAAGGCCTGGACCGCTTCGAACGCGCTGTGGCCACACTGACCAAAGGCTGATCCGCCAGCGGTCCTTTCGCCGGCCCTGGCGCAGCCTCAGCCCGAGGCTGATCCGGGTCGGCGATACCCGATTCCAGTGCAGGTGCCTGGGTGCCTGCCGTTTTTCCGTGCCGACGTGAATGGCCCGTATTCCAAAGGAGTGACACCATGCTGGTGATGCGCCCCGCGCAAATGGCTGATCTGAACGACGTGCAGCGCATGGCTGCAGACAGCCCCATTGGTGTCACCTCGCTGCCGGACGACACTGCTCGTCTGGGCGACAAGATTGCCGCCTCTGAGACATCCTTCGCCGCCGAGGTCAGCTTCAACGGTGAAGAGAGTTACTTTTTCGTGCTCGAAGACAGCGAAACGGGCAAGCTGGCCGGCTGCTCGGCCATCGTCGCTTCGGCTGGGTACTCCGAGCCGTTCTACAGTTTTCGTAACGAAACATTCGTGCACGCCTCACGCGAGCTGAAGATACACAACAAGATCCATGTGCTGTCGCTGTGTCACGATCTGACCGGCAACAGCCTGCTGACCAGCTTCTATGTGGCGCCGGAGCTGGTGAACAGTGGCTGGGCCGAGCTCAACTCGCGCGGCCGGCTGCTGTTCATGGCCGCGCACCCGGAGCGCTTTGCCGATTCGGTGGTCACCGAGATCGTCGGCTTCAGCGACGAGCAGGGTGAATCGCCGTTCTGGGATGCCATCGGCCGCAACTTCTTCGACCTCAACTATGCCGACGCCGAGCGCCTGTGCGGCCTGAAGAGCCGTACCTTTCTCGCCGAGCTGATGCCGCATTACCCGATCTACGTGCCGTTGTTGCCAGACCTGGCGCAGGAAGCCATGGGCCAGGTACATCCGCGGGCACAGATCACCTTCGACATACTCATGCGCGAAGGCTTCGAGACCGAGCACTACATCGACATCTTCGACGGTGGCCCGACCCTGCATGCGCGCACCTCTGGCATCCGCTCGATCGCCCAGAGCCGGGTTGTACCGGTGAAGATCGAAGAGACCCCGGTCAAAGGCGGGCGCCCGTACCTGGTGTGCAACGGCCTGTTGCAGGACTACCGCGCGGTGTTGCTGGACCTGGACTGGGTGCCTGGCAAGCCGGTCAGCCTGAGCGTGGCGGCAGCCGACGCGCTGGGCGTGGGTGAGGGCGCCAGCGTGCGCCTGGTCGCGGTTTGAGGTCTGGCAACAGACGTTTCGGGCTTGATGCGTTAGCAGAGTTTCGCGCCGGCCGATGCCGCCGCACAAGGAGATAGCATGATCGTTCGTCCTGTACGCAGCAGCGATTTGCCTGCGTTGATCGAATTGGCACGCAGCACCGGCACCACCGGGCTGACCACGCTGCCGGCCAACGAAGAGCGCCTGGGGCATCGCGTTGGTTGGGCGGAAAAAAGCTTTCGTGGCGAAGCCGAGCGTGGCGACACCGATTACCTGTTCGTGCTGGAAAACGACGAAGGTCTGGTGGTGGGCATCAGTGCCATCGCCGGCGCCGTCGGCCTGCGTGAGCCCTGGTACAACTACCGGGTCGGCCTGACTGTCAGCGCCTCGCAGGAGCTGAAGATCTATCGCGAAATCCCGACGCTGTTCCTGGCCAACGACCTGACCGGCAACTCCGAGCTGTGCTCGCTGTTCCTGCGCAGCGACTACCGCTCGGGCCTCAATGGCCGGCTGCTGTCGCGCGCGCGCATGCTGTTCATTGCCGAGTTCCCCGAGCTGTTCGGCAAGAAGATCATTGCCGAAATGCGCGGCATGTCTGACGAGCAGGGCCGTTCGCCGTTCTGGGAAAGCCTGGGTCGGCATTTCTTCAAGATGGAGTTCAGCCAGGCCGACTACCTCACCGGCGTGGGCAACAAGTCGTTCATCGCCGAGCTGATGCCCAAGTTCCCGCTGTACACCTGCTTCCTGTCCGAAGCGGCGCGCAGTGTGATCGGCCGTGTGCACAAAGACACCGAGCCGGCGCTGGCCATGCTCAAGCAGGAAGGCTTCAACTACCAGGGCTACGTCGACATCTTCGATGCCGGCCCGGCCATCGAGTGTGACACTGCCAAGATCCGCGCCGTGCGCGAGAGCCAGACCCTGGTGCTGGCGGTAGGTACGCCAGGCGATGACGCGACCCCTTTCATCATCCACAACCGCAAGCGCGACGACTGTCGCATCACTGCTGCACCTGCACGGTTGGCCGCCGGCACCCTGGTGGTCGACCCGTTGACCGCCAAACGCCTGCGCATGGGCGTTGGCGACAATGTCCGCGCGGTGCCGCTGTCGGCCAGCCGGGAGGCCCAGTAAATGACCACGCATTACATCGCAGGCAATTGGCAGGCCGGCCAGGGCGAAACCCTGCAGTCGCTCAACCCGGTGACCCAGGCCGTGATCTGGCAAGGGCAGGGCGCTGACGCCAGCCAGGTCGACGCCGCCGTGCAGGCCGCGCGGCAGGCCTTTCCGGCCTGGGCGCAATTGAGCCTGGAGGCACGTATCGATGTGCTGGAGAAGTTTGCCGCGCAGCTGAAAGTGCATGCCGAGGCCATGGCCCAGTGCATTGGCGAGGAAACCGGGAAGCCGCTGTGGGAATCTGCGACTGAAGTCACCAGCATGATCAACAAGGTGGCGATTTCGGTACAGAGCTACCGCGAGCGCACCGGCGAAAAGAGTGGGCCTCTGGCCGATGCCACGGCTGTTCTGCGGCACAAGCCTCACGGCGTCGTGGCGGTGTTCGGCCCGTACAATTTCCCCGGGCACCTGCCCAATGGCCATATCGTGCCGGCGCTGCTGGCAGGCAACTGCGTGGTGTTCAAACCCAGCGAGCTGACCCCCAAGGTCGCTGAGCTTACCGTCAACTGCTGGATTGCTGCCGGCCTGCCGGCGGGTGTGCTGAACCTGGTGCAGGGCGCACGCGAAACCGGTGTGGCGCTGGCCGCCAACCCAGGTATCGATGGCCTGTTCTTCACCGGCTCCAGCCGCACCGGCAACCTGTTGCATCAACAGTTCGCAGGCCGCCCAGACAAGATTCTGGCCCTGGAAATGGGGGGTAACAACCCGCTCGTGGTGGACGAGGTCAAGGACCTCGACGCGGCGGTGTATACCATTATCCAGTCGGCGTTCATTTCCGCCGGCCAACGCTGCACTTGCGCGCGGCGCCTGCTGGTACCGCAAGGCGCCTGGGGCGATGCACTGATCGCGCGCCTGGTCGAGGTGTGCAAAACCATCACGGTGGGGGCGTTCGATGAACAGCCGGCGCCTTTCATGGGCTCGGTGATTTCGCTGCAGGCGGCTCGGGCGCTGCTTGCCGCCCAGGCCGAACTGGCTGCCAAAGGTGGCGTGAAACTGCTGGAAATGACTCAGCCACAGGCCGATGCTGCACTGCTGACTCCGGGCATTGTCGATGTCACCGCCGTGGCTGACCGCCCGGACGAAGAGTTTTTCGGCCCGCTGTTGCAGGTGATCCGCTACGCCGACTTCGATGCTGCCATCGATGAAGCCAACAACACCCAGTATGGCCTGGCCGCTGGCTTATTGTCTGATTCGCGAGCCCGCTACCAGTACTTCTGGCTGCGCAGTCGCGCGGGCATCGTCAACTGGAACAAACAGCTGACGGGGGCTGCCAGCAGCGCGCCGTTCGGTGGAGTGGGAGCCAGTGGCAACCATCGCGCCAGTGCCTATTACGCAGCCGACTACTGCGCTTACCCCGTGGCTTCGCTGGAGACCGCCAGCCTTGCCTTGCCGGCGACCCTGACGCCGGGCGTCACCCTATAACAACAGGTCACGGAGCCTAGCCGATGAAATCCTATGAAGTGAATTTTGATGGCCTGGTGGGGCCTACCCACAACTATGGCGGCCTGTCTTACGGTAACGTGGCTTCGCAGAGCAATAGCCAGCAGGCGTCCAACCCGCGTGAGGCAGCGCGCCAGGGCCTGGCGAAGATGAAAGCGCTGGCCGACATGGGCTTCAAGCAGGGTGTTCTGGCGCCACAAGAGCGCCCGGACGTGGCGGCGCTGCGCCGCCTGGGGTTCAGTGGCAGCGATGCCGAAGTTATCCAGCGCGCCGCCCGCGAGGCCATGCCGTTGCTGGTGGCCAGTTGCTCGGCCTCGAGCATGTGGGTGGCCAACGCCGCAACAGTCAGCCCGAGTGCCGACACTGCTGACGGTCGCGTGCACTTCACCGCCGCCAACCTCAACTGCAAATATCACCGCAGCATCGAGCACCCGACCACCAGCCGCGTGCTGGGCGCCATGTTCAACGACGAGAAATACTTTGCCCACCACGCCGCGCTGCCTGCCGTGGCACAGTTCGGTGACGAGGGCGCGGCCAACCACACGCGCTTCTGCCGCGCCTATGGCGAGGCTGGCGTGGAGTTCTTTGTCTACGGCCGCAGTGCCTTCGACAGCCGTTACCCGGCGCCACAGAAGTACCCGGCCCGACAAACCCTGGAGGCTTCGCAAGCTGTGGCCCGGCTGCACGGCCTGAGCGATGACGGTGTGGTCTACGCTCAACAGAACCCGGCGGTGATCGACCAGGGTGTGTTCCACAATGATGTGATTTCGGTGGGTAACGGCGAGGTGCTGTTCTACCACGAGGACGCGTTTCTCGAGACCGACGCGGTACTTGGGCAGCTGCGAGCTAAACTGGCCAGCAAGAGTGGCAACTTCCAGGCCATCTGCGTGCCCAGGGCAGCGGTGGCGGTGGAGGACGCGGTGCGTTCCTACCTGTTCAACAGCCAGCTGCTCAGCCGCGACGATGGTTCGATGCTGTTGGTCGTGCCGGAAGAGTGCCGCAACAACGAGCGGGTCTGGGCCTATCTGGGCCAGCTGACCAGCCAGGGAGGCCCGGTGAAGGAGGTCAAGGTGTTCGACCTCAAGCAAAGCATGCAGAACGGCGGCGGCCCGGCCTGCCTGCGTTTGCGCGTGGCTTTGAAGGAAGCGGAGCTGGCGGCGGTCAACCAAGGCGTTATCATGACGGCCACGCTGTATGACACGCTGCTGCAGTGGGTCGACAGGCACTACCGCGATCGCCTTGGCGAAGCAGACCTGGCTGACCCGCAACTGCTGGTGGAATGCCGTACGGCACTGGACGAATTGACCCAGATCCTGAAGTTGGGCTCGGTGTATCCGTTCCAACGCCAACCTTGAAGAGAGACTCTGTAATGACCGACGCCTTGCGCCTGATCCTCGAAGATGAAGACGGCACCCAGCTGGAAACATCCTGCACCCGCTTTGCTGTGGTCTGGCAAGGCAAGGAAGTGTGGATTCAGCAGGATGGCCGTGGCCAGTTGCTGATCGGCGTGGATGTCGAGGAAGACGACACCGAGTATGCCAACTTGCTGCTGCGCCCGATGGCCACCAATCTGGTCAGCCTGCAGCTGGAAATGGAACCGGCAGAACTTGGCGAAGACGACGATCACGTTCATGGCCCTGACTGCGGTCACCACCACTAAGGAAGCACCTATGCTCGCCCTTGGCAAATTGCTTGAGCTGACCCTCACCGATCACGAACCGGCCGAGAAGACCCAAGTGACACCCAAGGGCGCGCGTTTGCGATGGCTGGGGGAGGGCGCGCTCGAAGTGCGCCCGGCCGAAAGCGACGATTGCGGGCTGGACTTGCTGTTGTCCGCCGGCATTCATGGCAATGAAACAGCGCCGATCGAATTGCTCGAGCGGCTGCTGCACGGCGTGGCCAACGGCAAGATCAGGCCCAGGGCACGGGTGCTGTTCCTGTTCGGCAACCCGGCGGCGATCCGCAAGGGCGAGCGCTTTATCGAACAGGACATCAACCGCTTGTTCAATGGCCGCCATGAGCTGTCCAGCGGTTTCGAAGCATTGCGTGCTGCCGAGCTGGAACAGTTCGCCCGGGTGTTCTTCAGCAAGCCAGGGCGCAACCGCCTGCATTACGACCTGCATACTGCCATCCGCGGTTCGAAGATCGAGCAATTCGCCTTGTACCCTTATAAAGAGGGACGCAAGCACTCCCGTCGCGAACTGGCGCGCCTGGCGGCGGCAGGTATGGAGGCGGTGTTGCTGCAAAGCAAGTCGTCCATCACCTTCAGCGCTTTCACCTACGAGCAACTTGAGGCTGAAGCTTTCACCCTGGAGTTGGGCAAGGCCCGTCCGTTCGGCCAGAACGAGCAGGTGAACCTCGACAAGCTCGAAGAGCGGCTGATCCGCATCATCGAGGCTACCGAGCCAGAGGACGAAAGTTCGCTGGATGGCCTGCAGCTGTTCAGTGTTTCCCGCGAAATCATCAAGCACAGCGACAGCTTCCACCTGCACCTGCCGGCGGACATCGAAAACTTCTCCGAGCTGAGCAAGGGTTACCTGCTGGCTGAAGACCTGGCCGAGATGCGCTGGGTGGTCGAGGAGGAGGGTGCGCGCATCATCTTCCCCAACCCCAAGGTCAAGAACGGCTTGCGCGCCGGCATTCTGATCGTGCCGGATTCGGGGCAGCGCCTGGGGTGAGAGCGGTGTCGCCTGTTTCGCGGGTGAACCCGCTCCTACGAGATATGTGCAAGGTCTGAATGTGGCGCCGTGCCCGTAGGAGCGGGTTTACCCGCGAAACAGGCGACACAGTTTCGGATCCTATCCTTGATGAAAACCCTTTAATTCACCGCCTGTTCCATTTTCCCCTCCCTTGAGCGGTAATTGGCTTGCCAGTGGCGAAACACAGGATTTAGCATCCGGTCATGTCGTTTTCGTTTGCATAGCCCGAAAAACCGTCCAAACGATGGCTTCTATCGTATAAACACACTGCATCGAGACTGCAGGACCGATATAATGCGGCCCTTTGCCGTCGTTTCGTCGACGCGTTTGCCCAACAGGGCCGCCGTTTCCGTGGAAGAACCTATGAAAAGCGCAGAAATCCGTGAAGCCTTCCTTCGCTTCTTCGAAGAGCAGGGACATACCCGAGTCGCCTCCAGTTCGCTGATCCCGAACAACGACCCGACCCTGCTGTTCACCAACGCAGGCATGAACCAGTTCAAGGACTGCTTCCTCGGTGCGGAGAAGCGCGCCTACACGCGTGCTGTCAGCAGCCAGAAGTGCGTGCGTGCCGGTGGCAAGCACAACGACCTGGAAAACGTCGGTTACACCGCGCGTCACCACACCTTCTTCGAAATGCTGGGCAACTTCAGCTTCGGCGACTATTTCAAGCGCGACGCCATTACCTTTGCCTGGACCTTCCTGACGTCTGAGCAGTGGCTGAACCTGCCCAAGGAAAAGCTCTGGGTCACCGTCTACGCCACCGACGACGAAGCCTACGACATCTGGACCAAGGAAGTCGGCGTGCCGGCCGAGCGCATGGTGCGCATCGGCGATAACAAGGGCGCCCCGTACGCCTCCGACAACTTCTGGACCATGGGCGATACCGGCCCGTGCGGCCCGTGCACCGAGATTTTCTACGATCACGGCCCGGATATCTGGGGTGGTCCACCCGGCTCGCCAGAAGAAGACGGTGACCGCTACATCGAGATCTGGAACAACGTCTTCATGCAGTTCAACCGCACTGCCGACGGTGTGTTGCACCCGCTGCCAGCGCCGTCGGTGGACACCGGCATGGGCCTGGAGCGTGTCAGCGCCGTGCTGCAGCACGTGCATTCGAACTACGAGATCGACCTGTTCCAGAACCTGCTGGCTGCCGCAGCCAAGGCCATCGGTTGCAGCAATGACGGCCAGGCTTCGCTGAAAGTGGTCGCCGACCACATCCGTTCGTGCGGCTTCCTGATTGCCGACGGCGTGCTGCCGTCCAACGAGGGCCGTGGCTACGTGCTGCGCCGCATCATTCGCCGCGCTTGCCGTCACGGCAACAAGCTGGGCGCCAAGGGCAGCTTCTTCTACCAGATCGTTGCCGCACTGGCCGCTGAAATGGGCGAAGCCTTCCCGGAGCTGAAGAGCCAGCAAGCGCACATCGAGCGCGTGCTCAAGGCCGAGGAAGAGCAGTTCGCCAAGACCCTGGAGCAGGGCCTGCGCATCCTCGAGCAAGACCTGGCCCAGCTGAAAGGCGACGTGGTACCGGGCGACGTGGTGTTCAAGCTGTACGACACCTATGGCTTCCCGATGGACCTGACTGCCGACATCGCTCGTGAGCGTGAGCTGACCATCGACGAAGCCGGCTTCGAGCGTGAAATGGACGCACAGCGTGAGCGCGCCCGTTCTGCCAGCGCGTTCGGCATGGATTACAACAGCGTGGTCAAGGTCGACAGCGCCACCGAGTTCCTCGGTTACGACGCCACCGAGGGCCAGGGCAAGATCATCGCCCTGTACAAGGACGGCCAATCCGTTGACCAGCTGGGTGAAGGCGAGCAGGGCGTTGTGGTGCTCGACCGCACGCCGTTCTACGCCGAGTCCGGTGGTCAGGTCGGTGACAGCGGCTTCCTGCAGGCGGGTGCTGCACGCTTCGACGTGCGTGATACCACCAAGACCGGCGGCGCCTTCCTGCACCACGGCGTGGTGGCCAGCGGTGCGCTGGTGATCGGTTCGCCAGTCGAGGCCAAGGTCGATGCCGACGTACAGCACGCCACCTCGTTGAATCACTCCGCCACCCACCTGCTGCACGAAGCATTGCGCCAGGTACTGGGCGAGCATGTACAGCAGAAGGGCTCGCTGGTCGACAGCCAGCGCCTGCGTTTCGACTTCAGCCACTTCGAAGCGGTGAAGCCGGAGCAGATCAAGCAGCTGGAAGACATCGTCAACCGCGAGATTCGCAAGAACACCCCGGTTGAAACCGAACTGACCGACATCGAAACTGCCAAGGCCAAAGGCGCAATGGCGCTGTTCGGCGAGAAATACGGCGACACCGTGCGTGTGCTGAGCATGGGCGGTGATTTTTCGGTGGAGTTGTGCGGCGGTATCCACGCCAAGCGCACCGGTGACATCAGCCTGTTCAAGATCATCAGCGAAGGCGGCGTAGCCTCTGGCGTGCGCCGTATCGAAGCCGTAACCGGTGCCGCTGCGCTGGCCTACCTGAACGCTGCCGAAGAGCAGGTCAAGGAAGCCGCGCAACTGGTCAAGGGTAACCGCGACAACCTGATCGACAAGCTGTCGGCTGTGCTTGAGCGCAACCGCCAGCTGGAGAAGCAGCTGGAACAGCTGCAGGCCAAGGCCGCCAGCGCCGCCGGGGACGATCTCTCCAACGCGGCTGTTGAGGTCAAGGGTGCCAAGGTCCTCGCCGCCCGCCTGGATGGGCAGGATGGCAAGGCCCTGCTGGCCCTGGTCGATCAGCTGAAGAACAAGCTCGGCCACGCAGTGATCCTGCTGGGCAGCGAGCATGAGGGCAAGGTTGTGCTGGTGGCCGGCGTGACCAAGGACCTCTCCAGCCAACTCAAGGCTGGCGATCTGATGAAACAAGCCGCTGCGGCGGTGGGTGGCAAGGGCGGCGGCCGTCCGGACATGGCCCAGGGTGGTGGCGTCGACGTCGCTGCGCTGGACCAGGCCCTGGCGCTGGCCGTGCCATTTGCAGAGCAGGGACTTTGAGATGAAGGGGTGGATGGTCCAGTGGTCACGCAGGCCACTCCCGTCCACCCCTTCATGTTGGATTGTTTTTTGGGGCCCTGTATGGGCTGAGGCACCATTGAAATGGCGTTGATCGTACAGAAATTTGGCGGCACCTCTGTCGGTTCCATCGAGCGGATCGAGCAGGTAGCCGAAAAGGTCAAGAAACACCGTGAAGCGGGCGACGACCTGGTGGTTGTGCTGTCGGCCATGAGCGGTGAAACCAATCGCCTGATCGACCTGGCCAAGCAGATCACCGATCAGCCGGTTCCTCGTGAACTGGACGTGATCGTGTCGACGGGTGAGCAGGTCACCATTGCCCTGCTGACCATGGCCTTGATCAAGCGTGGTGTGCCAGCGGTGTCCTACACCGGCAACCAGGTGCGTATTCTCACCGACAGCTCGCACAACAAGGCGCGCATTCTGCAAATCGACGACCAGAAGATTCGTGCCGACCTCAAGGAAGGCCGCGTGGTCGTGGTTGCAGGCTTCCAGGGCGTCGACGAGCACGGCAGCATCACTACCCTGGGTCGTGGTGGCTCTGATACCACCGGCGTGGCCCTGGCGGCGGCGCTGAAGGCTGATGAGTGCCAGATCTACACTGATGTTGATGGCGTCTACACCACCGACCCGCGCGTCGTGCCACAGGCTCGTCGCCTGGAGAAGATCACCTTCGAAGAGATGCTGGAAATGGCCAGCCTTGGTTCCAAGGTGCTGCAGATCCGTTCGGTGGAGTTCGCCGGCAAGTACAACGTTCCGCTGCGCGTGCTGCACAGCTTCAAGGAGGGTCCGGGTACCCTCATTACCATTGATGAAGAGGAATCCATGGAACAGCCGATCATTTCCGGTATCGCCTTCAACCGTGATGAAGCAAAGCTGACCATTCGCGGCGTGCCGGATACCCCGGGCGTGGCCTTCAAGATCCTCGGCCCGATCAGCGCTTCGAACATCGAAGTCGACATGATCGTGCAGAACGTTGCTCACGATAACACCACCGACTTCACCTTCACCGTGCACCGCAACGAGTACGAGAAGGCGCAGAGCGTGCTGGAAAACACTGCGCGCGAAATCGGCGCCCGTGAAGTGATCGGCGACACCAAGATCGCCAAGGTCTCGATCGTTGGCGTCGGCATGCGTTCGCACGCCGGTGTTGCCAGCTGCATGTTCGAAGCCCTGGCCAAGGAGAGCATCAACATCCAGATGATCTCCACTTCCGAGATCAAGGTTTCGGTGGTGCTCGAAGAGAAGTACCTGGAGCTGGCCGTACGCGCGCTGCATACCGCGTTCGATCTGGATGCTCCTGCCCGACAGGGCGAGTAAGGCGCTGCCTGGAAGGGCGCGGCTTGCCGCGCCCTTCGCGTTTCTGCTCGCCGCGCAGGTCCTGTCCTGCCTTGTGCGGCGAGTAACCGGGGCCATGGTCGTCGTCCGCGACCCGGGCCCGATATCCAAGACTGTTACCCCTGAATGTTTTGCGTAAGGAGAAAGCTATGTTGATTCTGACTCGTCGGTGCGCCGAGAGCCTGATCATTGGAGACGGCGAGATCACCGTGACGGTGCTTGGCGTCAAAGGCAACCAGGTGCGTATTGGCGTGAGCGCCCCGAAAGAAGTGGCAGTTCACCGCGAGGAAATCTACCTGCGGATCAAGAAGGAGAAGGATGAAGAGCCAAGCCTTTAATTTTTTTGAAGTTTTTTTCAAAAAAAGGGTTGCAAAGGTGAAAGAGGTTCTTTAATATTCGCCTCGTGTTGCGGTGAGGTGGCCGAGTGGCCGAAGGCGCTCCCCTGCTAAGGGAGTATACCTCATAAGGGTATCGGGGGTTCGAATCCCCCCTTCACCGCCATTATTTGCGTAGGGCGCTGTAAACGGTAGGAACGCTAAGTAGTTGTTTTATAATGAAAAGCTTCTTGCAATAATGTTTCAGCGACCTATAATGCGCGGCAAGACACGGACTCATAGCTCAGCTGGATAGAGTACTCGGCTACGAACCGAGCGGTCGCAGGTTCGAATCCTGCTGAGTCCGCCACTTTTGAAGTGGCTTTGTTTGCAAGGCTGCTTCAATCAACCAGCGGTATCTGGTCTAAAACTGCCAATCGCGGACTCATAGCTCAGCTGGATAGAGTACTCGGCTACGAACCGAGCGGTCGCAGGTTCGAATCCTGCTGAGTCCGCCACTTTTTGAAGTGGTTCTGCTTGCAAAGCCATTTCAGTCAACCAGCGGTAATCTGGTTTAAAACTGCCAATCGCGGACTCATAGCTCAGCTGGATAGAGTACTCGGCTACGAACCGAGCGGTCGCAGGTTCGAATCCTGCTGAGTCCGCCACTTTTTGAAGTGGTTCTGCTTGCAAAGCCATTTCAGTCAACCAGTGGTAATCTGGTCTAAAACTACCACCACGGACTCATAGCTCAGCTGGATAGAGTACTCGGCTACGAACCGAGCGGTCGCAGGTTCGAATCCTGCTGAGTCCGCCATACCCCATCAAGAAGCCCGCTCGATTGAGCGGGCTTTTTGTTTGTGCGCCAATGAATTCTTGAGTCTGCCGATCTACGCTCTTCTGTAATGATTGCGGTGTAGTTTGGAGCCGCTGAGCGGCCTCAAAATCAAATGTGCTTTCCCATCCACAACAACCGTCGCACTGATAGCTTCGAGCGTTGTCCCAGCTTTATCACGCAAACGATTGTTCTGGCCAAAAATTTAAGCGATCTAACAGCTTTAGCAGTGTATGATTGCGCCCGTCAGCCCCGCCGGGGCTTGTGGAAAACCACCATGGACTTACCCAGTAGTTACTCGCTAACACGATTCATACAGAAAGATCTGACCGATTGATTCCCTCGGCGTGCTCCGCTGCTGGGAGTGGAGTTCGCCTATGACCGAAGTAGAAGTTAAAAAAGCGCAAGAAAGCCTGCAGGATCGCCTGGCCCAGGTGGTCGAACTGCTGCAGCGCCAGCGCATGGTCGAAGACCTGACCCATCGCCAGGAAGGCGCGCACAACGACCTGGTGGAAAACCTGGTCCACCGCCAGAACCTCGTCGAGCTGCAGCGCAAGCTCGATGACCTGCACCCCGCCGACATCGCCTACATCCTCGAAGCCTTGCCCCTGGAAGATCGCCTGACGGTCTGGCAGCTGGTGCGCTCGGAGCGCGATGGCGACATCCTGCTGGAAGTTTCCGATTCGGTTCGCCAATCGCTGATCGCCGACATGGACGATCACGAGCTGCTGGCTGCCGCCAAGGAGATGGACGCCGACGAACTGGCCGACCTCGCCCCAGAGCTGCCGCGTGACGTTGTTCACGAGCTGATGGAAACCCTCGATGCCCAGCAACGCGAGCGGGTGCGTTCGGCGCTGAGCTACGACGAGGAGCAGGTTGGTGCGCTGATGGACTTCGAGATGGTCACCATCCGCGAAGACGTCAGCCTGGAAGTGGTGCTGCGCTACCTGCGCCGCCTGAAAGAACTGCCGAACCACACCGACAAATTGTTCGTGGTCGATTACGACGGCATCCTCAAGGGGGTATTGCCGATCAAGCGCCTGCTGGTCAACGACCCGGAGAAGAAGGTGGCGGAGGTCATGGCGACCGACCCTGTCTCCTTCCAGCCCGAGGAAGATGCCTACGATGCAGCGCAGGCTTTCGAGCGTTATGACCTGGTATCCGCCCCGGTGGTGGACAAGAGCGAACGCCTGATCGGCCGTCTGACCATCGACGAAATGGTTGACCTGATCCGTGAGGAAAGCGAGAGCGAAGTCCTCAACATGGCGGGTCTGCGTGAAGAGGAAGATATTTTCGCCTCGGTCTGGCGTTCGTTCCGCAACCGTTGGGCGTGGCTGGCAATCAACCTCATTACCGCGTTCGTTGCTTCGCGAGTGATCGGGTTGTTCGAAGGTTCGATTGAAAAGCTGGTGGCGTTGGCTGCGTTGATGCCGATCGTTGCGGGTATTGGTGGTAACTCTGGTAACCAGACCATCACCATGATCGTCCGCGCCATGGCCCTGGACCAAGTGTCGCCAGGCAATACCAGCCGCTTGATGCGCAAGGAGTTGGCGGTGTCGCTGATCAACGGCCTGGTTTGGGGCGGCGTGATTGGTGCGGTGGCTTTCTGGCTGTATGGCAGCTGGTCGCTGGGGGTGGTGATGACCGCGGCGATGACCTTGAACTTGTTATTGGCGGCGCTGATGGGCGTGCTGATCCCGATGACCTTGGCCCGCTTGGGGCGCGACCCTGCGATGGGGGCGAGTGTGATGATCACTGCGGTGACCGACAGCGGTGGTTTCTTCATCTTCCTTGGGCTGGCCACGCTGTTCCTGTTGTAAGCCAGTCCTCCCTGTGGGAACAATCCCGCAGGGAAATGGCCTTGCTGCCAGTAAGACGCCCACAAAAAAGCCAGCTTACGCTGGCTTTTTCGTGTTCGCTGCAGCC
Source organism: Pseudomonas sp. GD03862 (assembly GCF_029840855.1). NCBI lineage: Bacteria > Pseudomonadati > Pseudomonadota > Gammaproteobacteria > Pseudomonadales > Pseudomonadaceae > Pseudomonas > Pseudomonas sp. GD03862. Next base: position 18,271 of record NZ_JAOCDI010000038.1, on the reverse strand, counting down.
CCTCAGGAGGCGTCTGCGGCCATTTCCACATCGTGAGCGATGAGGGCGACCAGAGCGTTCTGCTGGCGGTGGGACAGTTGGCGGAAACGCTGCAGCAACTCGCGCTCATGCAGGGACAGTTCAGGGCTGTCCAGGCGCATGCTCAGTTCGTCACCCAGCGCACCTTCCTGGATAAGGCTCTGTTCCAGGCGTGCAATGATCTCGGAGTTCATGCTGCGGTGGTGGTTGCGTGCTACCTCGGCAATGCGCTCACGCATTCCGTCAGGCAGGCGGACGACGAACTTGTCAGCAGTGCGGCTCGAATAAATAGCCTGTTTCATTGGGCGCATATAAATTGACCAGAGTTTGGTTCAGGGGAAGCGGTTCTCAAATTGGCCGCACGGGATGGAAGTACGACCGTGGCGACGACAAAATGTTCAACCGCCAGTGAAAAATGGATGCTCATCTTGCCTCATGGTCGCCGTTTGCTTGGCGTCAATTATGTGACAAATAGTGATCCGGATAAAGGCTTTATGCCAGTACCAATTATCAGAAATGAGCACTGGTTTGAAAAGTTTTACATGCTCTGGCTAGCCTGGCCGTCAGTCTTTTGCCGTCAACAATCGGTAAAACGCAGAAAAATGCCCAGAAAAGCCCTAGAATGCGCCGGTTCCCTCCATAGAGCATAGTGGCTATGCAACATGACGCAAGCGACCGCCGATCAGGGACGGGCCGGTTGATATTTCTGGTTGGGCCGTCGGGTTCCGGGAAAGATTCCCTGATCGACGCGTCGCGTGAGCAACTGGCCGCCGCCGGGGTAGAAATTGCCCGCCGGGTCATCACCCGTTCGGCCGAAGCCAAGGGCGAAGCTGCCCAAGGGGTCACGCCTGAGCAGTTTGATACCTTGCGTGCGCAGGGTGCGTTTGCCATGCACTGGCGGGCCAATGGCCTGGACTATGGCATACCCCGGCAGGTGGACCAGTGGTTGGCGGCGGGGAGGGCAGTGCTGGTGAATGGCTCGCGGGCTTATCTGCCAGAGGCCCGTCAGCGCTATCCGGATTTGTTGGCCGTGTTGGTCGAGGTCAAGCCTGAGGTGCTGCGCCAGCGCTTGCTGGCCCGGGGTCGGGAAAGCGCAGAAGAAGTGGAGCAGCGCCTGGCGCGCAGCGCACGCTTGCAAGCTGCAGCCGACCCGTCGGTGCATGTGCTGGATAATTCTTCCACACTGGAGGCGGCGGTCGCCGCATTCGTTTCGCTGCTTCGCGATCAGGGCGTGCTACCGCGGGGATAGCAGCCGCAGAAAAGGATTACGCGAAAAAGCCCAGTTCAGGCATGACAAACGCCAGCATGCTGGTTAACATGCTGGCCATCCCGCTGTGCAGCGCTCGCTGCCGGTCGTAGCGTCTCAGTAGCTCAATTGGATAGAGCATCCCCCTCCTAAGGGGAAGGTTGCAGGTTCAATTCCTGCCTGGGACGCCATTCTCGTCATTCCCATTATTGTCTCCGTCGCCTTTGTCGCCGCCGTGCTGCTGTTGACAGCACCTGCGCGTGGCCAGCGCTGTCATGCATCACGTTCGTGGGCTAACACCGCGCTTGACGCCAGCCGCTGGCGCATCAGGAAGTACCCCGCCACCACCAGCAATACCGTCAGCACCGTGAACCAGAACTGAAAACGCGATGCCGGGTCGAACGCCTGGGTGCCGATGACTGCCAGCAAGGCGAACAGCGCAATGATATTGGTGTAGGGGAACAGCCAGGCACGGAAGGCGTTTGCGGCGACCGCTTCGTGGCGGGTTTTCACGCGCATGGCCACGTGGGCGATGATGATGAAGATCCATACGACCATGACCAGGCTGCCGGTACTCTTGGCCAAGGTCATGAACAGGTCGCCGCCACTGATAAAGTGCACGGTCAGGATCATCGTGCAGATCGACAGGCTCAGCAGCAGTGCATTGATCGGTACGCCCTTGGCACTGGTGCGTGAGAACAGCTTGGGCGCGTGACCGCGCTGGCTCAGCGAGAACAGCATGCGTGAGTTGGAGAACATGAACGAGTTCATCACCGACATGAACGAGACGAACAGCACCAGTTTCATGGCCACTGCAGCACCACCGAACCCGGCCAGGCTGAACAGCGAAACATAGGGCGAGGCCAGGTTGGCCTTGTCGGTCCAGGGCAGGCAAAGGATCAGGATCGACACAGAACCTACGTAGAACAGCATCACCCGCAGTATCACGCTCTTGATCGCGCGGATCACGTTTTGTCGCGGGTTCTCTGACTCACCCGCGGCCACAGCGGCAATTTCGCTGCCGCCCAGGGAGAAAATGACCACGATAACGCCGGCCATCACCGGTGACAGGCCGTTGGGCATGAAGCCGTCATGGGCGGTGAGGTTGATCAGGCCGGGGGCGGGAATCTCACTGTGCAGGCCGAGCAGGATCGAGACGCCCAGCAGCATGAAGATGAGGATGGTGGCGACCTTCATCGCAGCCAGCCAATACTCTACTTCGGCAAACGAACGCACCGAGTAGGCGTTGCTGGCCATGAGTGTCACCAGCATCAGGAAGGCGCCTGCCCAGATCGGTAGCCAGGGCAGGAAGTCATGCAGAATGGCGCCCAGCAGTACCGCTTCCAGGGTGATGGTCATCATCGACTTGAACCAGTACAGCCAGCCGACCGCAAACCCAGCCCAGTCGCCGAGGTAGGTGTTGGCGTAGGTCGGGAACGACCCTGCATCCGGGTTGCGGCAGGCCATTTCGCCCAGCATGAACATGACCAGGGTGACCACCAGGCCACCAATGAAATACGACAGTATGGCCGCGGGCCCTGCCGATGCGATCAGTGAGCCCGAGCCCATGAACAGCCCTGCACCGATCACCCCACCCAGCGCGATCATGGTGATATGCCGCTGCTTGAGGCTTTGCTTCAAACCGTGTGATTGCATTTCCTTGTCCTCTCTTATTTTAGGGGGGATCCGGCATCGTTCCCCTACGCAGGCATCGTCATGCGCCTGCGTCCACGCGTGGCAAATAGCTACCAGCCTGCCACCCTGGACAATAAGGCCAAGGACCTCAAACGAATTCTCTGCACAACATCCTGCCGATTTTTCCTGAGACCGGTCATGGCGCCGGTAGCGGTGCAGTTGGCGAAGCCATGCACCACCTGAACATCGACGCCACCGGACGCCTTCAAACCGTTCAGGCTGGTTCGCCTTGGACGAACCGCGGCGCTCTCCTTACCGGCCGCTGCCACTCCCTCATACCGGGCGTGCCGCTTGTTGCTCTTCACCCACACCGCCGTCCACCTTGGCGACCTGCTCTTGCGCTTTCTCCTCGATCTTGCGCTCGATGTCATCTTTCATGCGCTGGGCGATCAACTCGTCGACCTTTGCTTTCATTTCGGGCGGCAGGGCGTCGTACTCTTCTTCGGTCAGGCCTATTTCACGCAGCAGTTTTTCCTTGATCATCTCGCCGGGCGACTTGGACATGAAGTCGTGAAATTCCTGTCGGGCAGTCTTGGGCGGCAGTGGTTCTCCGATGACCGGCTCGGTGGTCGCAGAACCCAGGTTTTGCAGCATCACCTTGAATTTGGCAAAGGCTTCTGCACGAGCATCCTCAGCGTTTTGCTGAGCGGTGCTGCCCCCGCTCTGTTGTTGGCTCGCCGTGTTGGCGGTGGTTATTGGCGTGCGCAGCGGTGCAATCTGGGCCACTGTCTGCTCATCGCTGGTGTACCGAGGCTGGTGGAGCGTGGGCTGCCAGCTGACGCCGTTAGGGGCGATTATCATGTTTCCTCCTTGGAAATCTCGTTGGCAGCTACCAAGCGCAAAAGCCATGCCAGCGCTGTGCCGGTCGAAATCAGGGCGTTGGCGCTATTTCGGTTGCACGCGGGTGGGCATATGCTTGCCCGTGATAGGCATCATCTTGCCGCTCGCGGCAATCAACACCACTGTCGGCAGCCCCTTGATCGGAGCGCAGTTGCTGGGCATCAGGGAGAGCGTCCATGAGTCAAGACACCAGGCCGGTACCTGCCGGCTTCAGTGAACAGCAGTTGCACACCTTGTTCGATTTGATCAGCGATGGCATCTGGGACTGGAATGCCAATACCGGTTACGTCTATCGCAACCCGGGCTGGTACAGCATGCTGGGTTATGCCAGCCACTCCATGGCCAACTCGGTATTTACCTGGGAAAGCGTGATCCATCCCGAAGACTACCCACGGGTAATGGCCCATTTCGAGGCCTATATCAATCACCGCAACGAGCGCTACCGCATTGAATACCGTTGCCGTTGTCAGGACGGCAGCTACATCTGGATCGAAGACAGCGGCTACATCATCGCGCATAACGAGGACGGTTCCGTGGCGCGCATGCTGGGTGCGCACCGCAATATCGACGCTGGCAAGCGTTTGGTGTCTCAACTGGAACAGAAGAACCAGTCGCTGGAGTTTCAGGTGGCCGAACGCACTCGTGAGTTGTCCTGGGTGAACCAGCAGTTGCAGCGGCAACTGGACGAAAACCGTGAATTGGCCGAACGCGATGCGTTGACCCGTGTCGCCAACCGTTACCGGCTGGAGAGCGCGTTGCAGCTGGAGTGCCAGCGCGCCCAGCGCTTCCGCCAGCCGTTGTCGCTGATTGCCATGGACATGGATGATTTCAAGCCGATCAACGACCGCTACGGTCACGCCCGTGGCGATGCGGCGCTGGTCCGGGTGGCCGAAAGCCTGCGCACCTGCTTGCGCGAACTGGACCTGCTGGCGCGCTGGGGCGGCGACGAGTTCGTCATCGTGCTGCCGCAGACCGCGCTGGGGGAGGCGCTGGATGTGGCAGCGCGCTTGCGTCAGGTGCTGGAGCAGGTGGAGCCGGTGGGTGATTGCCGGCTGACCATGAGCTATGGCGTGGTGCAATGGCTGGAAGGGGAGGACCAGCACGCGCTGCTGGCGCGTGCCGACAAGGCGCTCTACAGGGCCAAGGGGACAGGCAAGAACGCAATTGCCGAGTAGCTAGCCCCTCAAAGAGTGTGCGGTTCTCTGGAGGCTTAGGGTTCTCTGGAGGCTTAGATGGCCTGAATGAAAAAAGACCCGCAGCGCCTCTCGGCGCAGCGGGCCAAATCGGCCTCGGCCGCTTCAGTGTCAGATATGCAAGGCGTGGCCCAGGGCGCGCAGTGCGGCTTCCTGTACCGCTTCACCGAGCGTTGGGTGGGCATGAATGGTGCCGGCCACATCTTCCAGGCACGCGCCCATCTCCAGCGATTGGGCAAACGCGGTGGATAGCTCGGAGACCGCCACGCCAACCGCCTGCCAACCCACGATCAGGTGGTTGTCACGGCGCGCCACCACCCGCACGAAACCGCTTTTCGACTCCAGGCTCATGGCCCGGCCGTTGGCGGCAAACGGGAACTGCGCGACGATGCAGTCCAGGCCCTGCTGGCTGGCTTGTTCCGGGGTCTTGCCGACCACCACCACTTCCGGGTCGGTAAAGCACACGGCGGCAATCGCTGCCGGCTCGAAGCGTCGGGCCTTGCCGGCGATGATTTCGGCGACCATCTCGCCCTGGGCCATGGCCCGGTGCGCCAGCATCGGTTCGCCAGCGACGTCGCCGATGGCCCAGACGTTGTGCATGCTGGTGTGACAGCGCTCGTCGATGGCAATGGCGGCGCCGTTCATCTTCAGGTCCAGGCATTCCAGGTTGAAACCCTTGGTGCGCGGCCGGCGGCCCACGGCCACCAGTACCTGGTCGGCCTCAAGGCGCAGTTGCCCACCCTTGCCGTCGCTGGCCAGCAGGCAGCCATTTTCGTAGCCCTCGACGCTGTGGCCCAGGTGCAGCGCTATGCCCAGTTTCTTCAGCGACTCGGCCACCGGGGCGGTCAATTCGCTGTCGTAGGTCGGCAGGATGCGCTCACGCGCTTCCACCACACTCACCTGTGCACCCAGCTTGCGATAGGCAATGCCCAGCTCCAGGCCGATATAGCCACCGCCGACCACTACCAGGTGTTGCGGCAGGGCTTTCGGCGCCAGGGCTTCGGTCGAGGAAATCACCGGGCCACCCAGCGGCAGCATAGGCAGTTCGACACTGCTGGAACCGGTCGCCAGCAACAGATGCTCGCACTGGATACGCTGGCCATCGACCTCGACCTGCTTGCCGTCCAGTACCTTGGCCCAGCCATGCATCACTTTCACCCCGTGCTTTTTCAGCAGGGCGGCAACACCGGTGGTCAGCCGGTCGACAATGCCGTCCTTCCAGGTGACGCTCTGGCCGATGTCCAGGCGCGGCGAAGCCACGCTGATGCCCAGCGGCGAGGGTTCGGTAAAGCGCGAGGCCTGGTGAAACTGCTCGGCCACGTGGATCAGCGCCTTGGACGGGATGCAGCCGATGTTCAGGCAGGTGCCGCCCAGTGCCTGGCCTTCCACCAGTACGGTAGGAATGCCCAGTTGCCCGGCGCGGATGGCTGCTACATAGCCGCCAGGGCCGCCGCCGATGATCAACAGGGTAGTCTGGATAATCTGTTGCATGCTCACTCCACGAACAGGCAGGCGGGTTGTTCGAGCAGGCCACGCACGGCCTGGATGAACAGGGCGGCGTCCATGCCATCGACCACGCGGTGGTCGAACGAGCTGGACAGGTTCATCATCTTGCGCACGACGATCTGGCCGTCGATCACCACTGGCCGTTCGACCATGCGGTTGACCCCGACGATTGCCACTTCCGGGGTGTTGACCACCGGCGTGCTGACAATGCCACCCAGGGCGCCAAGGCTGGTCAGGGTGATGGTCGAGCCGGACAGCTCTTCACGGCTGGCCTTGTTGTTACGTGCAGCGTTGGCCAGGCGCGAAATCTCGCCGGCATTGGCCCACAGGCTGCCCGCTTCGGCGTGGCGCAGCACGGGCACCATCAGGCCGTTGTCACCTTGGGTGGCAATGCCCACATGCACCGCGCCATGGCGGGTGATGATCTGCGCTTCGTCATCGTAGGTCGCGTTGATCTGCGGGAAGTCACGCAGCGCCACGACCAGGGCGCGTACCAGGAATGGCAGCAAGGTCAGCTTGCCACGGCTGTCGCCGTGCTTGCTGTTGAGTTGCTGGCGCAGGGCCTCCAGGGCGGTGACGTCGATTTCCTCGACATAACTGAAGTGCGCGACCCGGCGTTTGGCGTCCTGCATGCGCTGGGCGATCTTGCGGCGCAGGCCGATCACTGGCACCTGCTCGCTGTCGGTGCGCTTGGCATAACCATCAGGTGCTTGCCCGGCATTGCTTTGCGGCTTGCTCATGAAGGCGTCGAGGTCTTCGTGCAGAATACGCCCGGCCGGGCCGCTACCATGCACATAACGCAGTTCGATACCGGCGTCCAGGGCGCGTTTGCGCACGGCAGGCGAGGCCAGCGGCTTGTCGCCCGGCTGGCGCGGCACGATGGGCGCAGCTTCGTGGTTGGCGGGCGCCTGGTACACGGCGGGTTTTACGTCTTTCTGCGGTTCCGGCTTGGCTGCGATGGGTGCCGCCGGGGGCTCTACCGGTTTTGGCTGAGGCACATCCACATGGTTGCCGCTGCCTTCCACTTCGATGCGGATCAGTTCGCTACCGACCGCCATCACTTCCCCGGGCTGGCCACCCAGGGCCAACACCTTGCCGCTGACCGGCGAGGGGATTTCCACGGTGGCCTTGTCGGTCATGACGTCGGCCACCACCTGGTCCTCGGCGATGATGTCGCCGACCTTGACGAACCATTCCACCAACTCGACCTGCGCGATGCCTTCGCCAATGTCCGGCATCTTGATGACGTGCGTGCCCATTCAGACCTCCATGACCTTTTTCAGTGCCGCACCTACCCGCGAAGGGCCTGGGAAGTAAGCCCATTCCTGTGCGTGAGGGTAGGGGGTGTCCCAGCCGGTGACGCGCTCGATCGGCGCCTCCAGGTGGTGGAAGCAGTGCTCCTGCACCAGCGACACCAGCTCGGCACCGAAGCCGCAGGTGCGGGTGGCCTCGTGCACCACCACGCAACGGCCGGTCTTCTTCACCGACTCGACGATGGTGTCCAGGTCCAGCGGCCACAGGCTGCGCAGGTCGATCACTTCGGCATCGACGCCGCTTTCTTCGGCGGCCACCTGGGCCACGTACACCGTGGTGCCGTAGGTCAGCACGGTCACGTCATTGCCAGGGCGGGTAATGGCGGCCTTGTCCAGTGGTACGGTGTAATAGCCGTCGGGCACGGCGCTGTGCGGGTGCTTCGACCACGGTGTTACCGGGCGGTCGTGGTGGCCATCGAACGGGCCGTTGTACAGGCGTTTGGGCTCCAGGAAGATTACCGGGTCGTCGCATTCGATCGAGGCAATCAGCAGGCCTTTGGCGTCATAAGGGTTGGACGGCATCACGGTGCGCAGGCCGCACACCTGGGTGAACATCGCTTCCGGGCTCTGGCTGTGAGTCTGGCCGCCATAGATGCCGCCGCCGCAAGGCATGCGCAGGGTCAGCGGGGCAATGAACTCGCCGGCCGAACGGTAACGCAGGCGGGCCAGCTCGGAGACGATCTGGTCGGAGGCCGGGTAGAAGTAGTCGGCGAACTGGATCTCCACCACCGGGCGCAGGCCATAGGCACCCATGCCCACGGCGGTACCGACGATGCCGCTCTCGGAGATGGGCGCGTCGAACACGCGCGATTTGCCGTACTTGTTCTGCAGGCCTTCGGTGCAGCGGAACACGCCGCCGAAGTAACCGACGTCCTGGCCGTACACCACCACATTGTCGTCGCGCTCAAGCATGACATCCATGGCCGAGCGCAGGGCCTGGATCATGGTCATGGTAGTGGTGGCCATGGCGGTTTCCGGGTTGATGCTGTTGTTGTGGTCGTTCATCTCAAACCCCCAGTTCCTGGCGTTGACGGCGCAGGTGTTCGGGCATCTCCTTGTACACATCCTCGAACATCGAGGCGGCGCTCGGGATGTGCCCGTTGGCCAGGGTGCCGTATTGCTCGGCTTCTTTCTGTGCGGCAATTACCGCAGCTTCGAGCTCGGCCGTGACGGCCTGGTGTTCTTCCTCGGACCAGTGGCCGATCTTGATCAGGTGCTGCTTCAGGCGGGCGATCGGGTCACCCAGCGGGAAGTGGCTCCAGTCGTCGGCAGGGCGGTACTTGGAGGGGTCGTCCGACGTCGAGTGCGGGCCGGCACGGTAGGTGACCCACTCGATCAGGCTTGGGCCCAGGCCGCGGCGGGCGCGCTCGGCCGCCCAGCGCGAGGCGGCGTACACGGCGACGAAGTCGTTGCCGTCAACCCGCAGCGAAGCAATACCGCAACCCACGCCACGGCCGGCAAAGGTGGTCGACTCGCCACCGGCGATGGCCTGGAAGGTGGAAATGGCCCACTGGTTGTTGACCACGTTGAGGATGACCGGGGCGCGGTATACGTGGGCAAAGGTGAGGGCGGTGTGGAAGTCCGACTCGGCAGTAGCGCCGTCACCAATCCATGCCGAGGCGATCTTGGTATCGCCCTTGATCGCCGATGCCATGGCCCAGCCGACCGCCTGTACGAACTGGGTCGCCAGGTTGCCGCTGATGGTGAAGAAGCCGGCTTCGCGCACCGAGTACATGATCGGCAACTGGCGGCCCTTGAGGGGGTCGCGCTCGTTGGACAGCAGTTGGCAGATCATCTCGACCAGCGACACGTCGCGGGCCATCAGGATGCTTTGCTGGCGGTAGGTCGGGAAGCACATGTCGGTGCGGTTCAGCGCCAGCGCCTGGCCGCTGCCGATGGCTTCTTCGCCCAGGCTTTGCATGTAGAAGGACATCTTCTTCTGGCGCTGGGCAACCACCATGCGGCTGTCGAAGATCCGCGTCTTGAGCATGGCGCGCATGCCTTGACGAAGGATCTGCGGGTCGATGTCTTCGGCCCAGGGGCCTTGCGCATCGCCTTGCTCGTCGAGCACGCGGACCAGGCTGTAGGACAGGTCCGCAGTGTCGGCAGCATCGACATCGATAGCGGGTTTACGGGCTTGACCTGCATCGTTGAGGCGCAGGTAGGAAAAATCGGTCTGGCAGCCTGGCCGGCCGGTGGGCTCGGGCACATGCAAACGCAGGGGGGCGTACTCGTTCATGCTTTTTACGCTCGCTCGGGTATTTGTTTTTGTGAGCTCTGAAGCGGCCGCCGCTGAGTACCGGCTTGTGACTGGTAAGTCAGCGTCACCTACATCTTAGTGGCACGGCAGGAGAATTTTTCTCTCAAGTTGATTGCCTTTGCTGAGCGGGGCAGATAAACATTCCGCATAAACACAAAAAACCGGTGATTTTGTCTTATGCGCAAACTCGATCGTACCGATATCGGCATTCTCAACAGCCTGCAAGAGAACGCCCGCATCACCAATGCCGAGCTGGCACGCTCGGTGAACCTTTCGCCCACGCCTTGTTTCAACCGGGTGCGGGCCATGGAAGAGCTGGGGGTGATCCGCCAGCAGGTGACCTTGCTGTCGCCTGAGGTGCTGGGGCTGGATGTGAATGTGTTTATCCATGTCAGCCTGGAAAAACAGGTGGAGCAGTCGTTGCATCGCTTTGAAGAAGAGATCGCCGAGCGGCCCGAGGTGATGGAGTGCTACCTGATGACCGGCGATCCGGATTACCTGCTGCGGGTGCTGCTGCCGAGCATCCAGGCGCTGGAGCGGTTTCTCGATTACCTGACGCGCTTGCCAGGGGTAGCCAATATTCGCTCGAGTTTTGCCCTGAAGCAGGTGCGCTACAAGACGGCGTTGCCGTTGCCGGCCAATGGCATGACCTTGCGGGAGTAGGGGGGGGGCGGCGCCGGCACAAGGATCGCATCCACCTGTAGGCGCGGGTTCACCCGCGAAGAGGCCGGGACAGCCACCCAATAGGCTGCTTGATATTTTAAACACCCGCAGCCTATGTTGTTGTCAGCCTACAACAACAAGGACAAGCGTCATGAGCACTGCTCAGCTCCAGGGCATCGATGAAATCGAATGCGTCACCCCCGACCTCAACGGCGTCCCGCGCGGCAAGGTGATGACCGCCGAAGGCTTCCTCGAAGGCCGTCGTCTGCAGATGGCCCGGGGCGTGCTGCTGCAATGCATCATGGGCGGTTATCCACCAGCGAAATTCTACGGCAGTGACGACGGCGACCTGGCACTGGTGGCCGAACCCAGTCAGGTCCACCGCCTGCCCTGGAGCGATGACGGCCGCGCCTTGGCCATCTGCGATGCCAACGAGCTGGATGGCCGGCCCTCGGCACTGTCCACCCGGGGCCAGTTGAAGGCCGTGATAGCCCGCTATGCGGCACTGGGCCTGGCGCCGGTAGTGGCAACCGAGCTGGAGTTCTTCGTCTTCGCCCCCAACACCGACCCGCAGCAACCGTTCCAGCCGCCTGTAGGCAGCGATGGCCGCCGTGAGCTGGGCCATTCGGCGTTCAGTGTCAGTTCCAACAACGGCCTGCGCCCGTTCTTCAAGGAGGTGTACCACTGCATGGCCGCGCTCGGCCTGCCACGTGACACCTTCATGCACGAAATGGGTGTCAGCCAGTTCGAGATCAACCTGCTGCACGGTGACCCGCTGCTGTTGGCCGACCAGACCTTCCTGTTCAAGCACCTGCTCAAGGAAGTGGCGCTCAAGCACGGGCTGACCGTGGTCTGCATGGCCAAGCCGCTGGCGCGTACGCCCGGCAGTTCCATGCACATTCACCAGAGCCTGGTCGAGGCCGGCAGCGGGCGTAACGTGTTCAGTGACGAGCAGGGCCTGCCGACAGACACCTTCCACCATTTCATCGGCGGGTTGCAGGCGTGCATGGCCGACTTCACCGCCCTGTTCGCACCCAACGTCAACTCCTACCAGCGTCTGTGTCACCCCTATGCCTCGCCGAACAATGCGTGCTGGTCCGAGGACAATCGCGCCGCTGGCTTGCGCATTCCGGCCAGTGCGCCGGTCGCGCGACGGGTGGAAAACCGCCTGCCTGGCGCCGATGCCAACCCCTACCTGGCCATTGCAGCCAGCCTGGCCGCCGGGCTGCATGGCATCGAGCAGCGCTTGCAGCCATCGCCGGCCATCCAGGGCGAATTCGAAGTGCCCGAGCACCTGAGCCTGCCGTGCACGCTGCACGCGGCCCTTGAAAGGCTCAAGCGCAGTACGCTGGCGCGGGAACTGTTCGGCAGCGAGTTCATCGAAGGCTACATTGCCAGCAAGACCCTTGAGCTGAGCGATTTCTTCGACGAGATCACGCCGTGGGAGCGCCGGGTCCTGGCGGCACAGGCCTGAGCGCGACACAACCTGCACCGGGCACGCCCCCGCAGTGCCAAATAGCTGTCGGGGGCCTGCGCCAGGCGGGTTTTGCCTTTATGCTGCTAGCACCCAAAACTGCCACCTGACCAGGGAGCTCCACGGGACGTATGCGAAATGTATGGAAGCCGTTTCAGTCGTTGTATTTCGCCGCGCTGATGATGTTGATCGGCTCGGGCCTGCTCAGCACCTACCTGGCCCTGCGCCTGGCTGCCGACCATGTCGACAGCCTGTGGGTGGGTGCGTTGATGGCGGCCAACTACTTTGGTCTGGCGGTTGGCGGCAAGGTTGGCCACCGGCTGATCGGACGGGTAGGGCACATACGAGCCTATGCCACCTGTGCCGGTATCGTCGGCGCTGCGGTGCTCGGCCATGGCCTGACCAGCTGGCTGCCGGCCTGGGTCGGGCTGCGCGTGATCGTCGGCCTGGGGATGATGTGCCAATACATGGTCATCGAGAGCTGGCTCAATGAGCAGGCCGATGTGAAGCACCGGGGCGCGGTGTTCAGCGGCTACATGATTGCCTCGTACCTGGGGCTGGTGCTTGGCCAGTTGATTCTGGTGGTGCACCCGCAGCTCGGCCCTGAGCTGCTGATGCTGGTGGCGATGTGCTTTGCCCTGTGCCTGGTGCCCGTGGCGATGACCCGGCGTATTCACCCGGCGCCCTTGCGCCCGGCACCGATGGAGCCGAAGTTCTTCATCAAGCGCGTGCCGCAGTCGCTCAGTACGGTTTTGGGCTCGGGGCTGATTGTCGGCTCGTTCTACGGTCTGGCGCCTTTATATGCGTCAAGCCAGGGGATGAGTACCGAGCAGATCGGTCTGTTCATGGGTAGCTGCATTTTTGCCGGCCTGCTGGTGCAGTGGCCGCTGGGCTGGTTGTCTGACCGTTATGACCGGGCGGTGCTGATTCGGAGTGTGGCAGTGGGGCTGGCGCTGGCGGCTGCGCCATTGGCAATACTGCCCAGTGTGCCGCTGGAGTTGCTGTTCGGTATCGGCTTCCTGATCTCGTTGCTGCAGTTTTGCCTGTACCCGCTGGCGGTTGCCTTTTCCAATGACCACGTGGAAAGCGAGCGCCGGGTATCGCTGACGGCGATGCTGTTGGTGACCTACGGTGTGGGTGCATGCGTCGGCCCGCTGGCGGCAGGGGTTCTGATGAAAGTGCTGGGCGCGCAGATGCTGTATGCCTTCTTCGTATTCTTTGCCCTGGTGCTGGTCTGGCGCATTCGGCCGAAAGCGGTTACCGGCCTGCATCAGGTGCAGGACGCACCGCTGGGCCACGTGGCGATGCCGGCGGCCGGTTCGCCATTGTCGGCGGCGCTGGACCCGCGAGTGGATGAGCAGACGGTGCAGGACGTGATGCAGGCGCCGGTGGCGGCTGAAGACACCGAGGATGAAGAGAAGGGCGCGCAGCAACAGGCGCCTGAACCTGAAGAGGTCAGCAAGTCGGTGTAGGAGCGGGTTTACCCGCGAAGAGGCCAGCCCAGCAGAAACACAAATGAAAACGCCACCTCAGCAGGTGGCGTTTTCTGTTTTACCGACCGACGATCAATAATCGTCCTTGTCGAACCGCCGCGCCTCACGCTGCAGCTGGTACACGAAACTCTCGATCTTGCGTTGAGCCTGCCCGCTCAAGTTGTGGAAGCGCACGCCGGCAAAGGTGGTGTTGATGCGCTCTTCATAGTGCAGATGACGCAGCTCGACCATGGTGTCCACCAGGCCCAGTGGGTTGCCTGCCTTGAAACGCTCATACACCTGGCCCAGTTGCAAGCGGTCTTCGACATTGCCTTCAAAGCGCAGTTTGCAGCCGGTGGCCGAGATATCCAGCAGCTTGCCTCGCATGGCGCCGTTGCCCTTGAGGTGAGCACCGTCGAGGATGATGTCGACCAGCTGCGATAGCTTCAGCGCGGCGCGGAAGGCGTTGCGGCGCTGGTGGTAGGTCACCTCTTGCGGCAGGGCGCCGCTGTAGCAGCGGTGGCCGTCGACTTCGCTGATTTTCAGCGCGTGATCGCATTCCCAGGCGATGCGTACACCATCGTGGAAGCCTTCGACACGGAAGTGCTCGCCGTTCTCGATGAATTTCTCGCCGTCACGGGGGATCATCTCATCCAGTGCCAGGGTGTTGCTTTCGCGGTCCACGTGTACCACATAGCTCTGGAAGCGCTGGCTGCGGTCGTGGAAGGTGATGATCAGGGGGTCGTGGCTTTCCTGCAGCTGCCGCAAGTTGGCCGCAATCTCCAAGGGGGTGCTCAACACCTTGGGTGGTTGCGGGGCATCGGATTCATTGAACACAGCTTATTGTTCTCCAGGCAAAAGCGACACACGCAAGTAACGGCATTTTGCCACTATGTTCTGTGCCTTGATAGAAAAATCACACTTGGCTGAGCGCGCGCGGCTTGGCCAGCGGCGAGGTGCTGCCACGGCTGTCGTAGAGCGAAGGCGAATCGCCGCCCTGAAGGATGCGGATCTGGTTGTTGGTGACGTGTTGCTGCACCTGGATGATCCGGCCATTGGTCTGGTTGACCTGCTGGCAGTCGTCCATCAGTTGCGACAACATGTCGAGCCGCTGCAGCATCACATCACCATGGGGTGACTGCGCGGCTACAGCCTGCACACCGATGCGGTCGGCACTCAGGCCCAGGCTGCCGAGCAATTGGCTGCGGCGCTGGCCATGCTGCTCGAGCAAGATGATCAACGACTGCTTGCGCGCCAGGATTTGCTCCAGCAGCGGCATGTCGCGGCCATGCAGGGCGATTGCTTCCTTGTGCAGAAGGTCGAGCAATTCCTGCATCGGGGCAATGTCATCTTCGATCAGTTGCAGCAAGGTGGTGTCGTGCATGGCTAACTCTTGGCTTTTCTGGCGTCCGTGAAGTCAGCGCGCCGTACGGTCAGCGCTGGGCTTCGAAATCAAGCAGTTTGCTGGCGACCCGGCCGGCATCGACCTGGTAGCTGCCGTCGGCGATCGCCTGCTTCAACTGGGCCACACGGGCGCTGTTGACCACGGGCTCGTCGCGCAGCTTGTCGCTGATCTTCTGCAACTGCTGTGCCTCTTGGCTGAGGTGTACCGCCTCTCCGCTGGCGCTGGTGTCTTTCACCGCTTCCTGGCTGGCTGCCGGTTTTTCGGCGCTGCCGGACGCGGTGTTGCCGCGCACGCCGCCCGTGACGGACGGAGAGTTATTCAAACGACTGAAGTCGATGACCATGATCAGAAACCTCTGGGTATTTGGACGCTTGCCTTGTTTTCGGCCAACCCGATATAAACTTTAGGCACAAATGCATTGCCGCCTGTCGGCAAGCCCGCGAACCCGTGTTCTGACACAGTTTAGGAAAAGCGGTTCCTCACTGCCAGCGCAATCTGGTGGCTGGCCTACATACTGACCTCGACCTGGCCCGGGCCGGTCACCCTGGCCTTGACCACGCGTTTGGAATTGAGGTTGCGTACCCGGATCTGCTCGCTCAGGCCGCCCTTGCTCAGGGCTTCGCCCGGCATGCGCACACTCAGGCTGCCACTGCGGGCGATGATCACCACCTGGTCACCCTTGCGCACCACCTCGGCCTGTTCCAGGTGTTGCGGGGTGAGCACCTGGTCGATCACCGTGGGGCGCAGCATCTTCATGCCCACCGCCTGGTCCAGCTCGGTCAGAAAGCCCTGGCCCAGGGTACCGACATCGCGCTCGCGCAGGGCCACGTCACCTTCGCCGACCGTGTTGTCGCGCTTGAGCGGGCGGGTCACCACCACCACATCGCGGAAAAGTCGCACGGTGGCCGGCACGAATACCGTCCACGGTGCTGCGCCGTTGCAGCGTATCCGTACCGTCACCCGGCCCAGCGGCTGGGCCGGGCTTTCCAGTGAGGCGTCCAGCTGCTGGCTGCACAACGGCATGCGCAGGCGTGGGTCCAGTGGGTTGACCTGGATTTCATAGCGGCCGGCAGTCTGGGTGGTGGACAGATAATCTTCAACAGTGAATTCAAGAAACCCTTGGGTGACACCGATAAGCTGTTCAGGCAAGGTGAACGCGTTCGCCACCGTGCGAACGCCGGGCATCAGCAGGCACAGCGTGGCCAGCGGGCCAGTCAGCAGGCGTGTCAATCGTCGGGAAAATGTCGTTTTCGTGTGCATGACACTCAAAAAAGCAAAGCCCGTGCCGACTCGCTACCTGAGTTGCAACGAAAGGCTGAAACGTTAAGGAGTCTGGCATGGCGGGTGTTATGGATTCGGTCAACCAGCGCACGCAGCTGGTGGGGCAGAATCGCCTGGAATTGCTGCTGTTCCGCCTCAATGGCGAACAGCTTTACGGCATCAATGTGTTCAAGGTCAGGGAAGTACTGCAATGCCCTGCGCTGACCCTGCTGCCCAAGGCGCACCCTGTGGTGCGTGGCGTTGCCAATATTCGCGGGGCGACCATCCCGATCCTCGACTTGTCGATGGCCACCGGGTTGCGGCCGTTGCAGGAAGACACACGCAACAGCTTCGTGATCATCACCGAGTACAACACCAAGACCCAAGGCTTCCTGGTGCATTCGGTGGAGCGCATCGTCAACATGAACTGGGAAGAGATCCATCCGCCACCCAAGGGTACCGGCCGTGATCACTACCTGACCGCGGTCACTCGGGTGGACAACCGCATGGTCGAGATCATCGACGTGGAGAAGGTGCTGGCCGAAGTGTCGCCGTCGTCCGAGTCGGTATCGGCCGGTGTGATCGATGCCGAAGTGCAGGACAAGGCGGTGTTGATGCGGGTGCTGACCGTCGACGACTCGTCGGTTGCGCGCAAACAGGTCAGCCGGTGCCTGCAGACCGTAGGGGTCGAGGTGGTGGCGCTCAATGATGGCCGTCAGGCGCTGAACTACCTGCGTCAGCTGGTGGATGAGGGCAAAAAGCCGGAAGAAGAGTTCCTGATGATGATCTCGGACATTGAAATGCCGGAAATGGACGGTTATACGCTAACCGCAGAGATTCGCAGCGATCCGCGCATGCAAAAATTGCACATCTGCCTGCATACTTCGCTTTCCGGGGTGTTCAACCAGGCAATGGTCAAGAAGGTCGGTGCCGATGACTTCCTGGCCAAGTTCAAGCCGGATGACCTGGCCCAGCGGGTGGTCGACCGGATCAAGGCAGCGCATTGAAGCAGCCGGGGGCATGCCCTCCGGCACCAGTGATTGAAAAGAGGCGGCAGTAGTGTCTACGGGTAATTTGGATTTCGAACAGTTCCGGGTCTTCCTGGAGAAAGCCTGTGGCATCCTGCTGGGCGAGAATAAGCAGTACCTGGTTTCCAGCCGTCTCAACAAGCTGATGGAACAACAGGGCATCAAGAGCCTGGGTGAGCTGGTGCAGCGCATCCAGGCCCAGCCGCGCGGCGGTTTGCGCGAGCAGGTGGTCGATGCCATGACCACCAACGAGACCCTGTGGTTTCGCGACACCTATCCCTTCGAGGTGTTGAAGAACAAGGTGATCCCCGAGTTCATCCGCAACAACCCCGGCCAGCGCCTGCGCATGTGGTCGGCGGCCTGTTCGTCGGGGCAGGAGCCGTATTCCATCTCGATGGCGATCGACGAGTTCGAGCGCAGCAACCTCGGCCAGTTGAAGATGGGGGCGCAGATCGTCGCCACCGATCTCTCCGGCACCATGCTGACCAACTGCAAGACCGGCGAATACGACAGCCTGGCGATTGCCCGCGGCCTGTCCCAGGAACGCCTGCAGCGCTATTTCGACCCCAAGGGGCCGGGGCGTTGGGCGGTCAAGCCGGCGATTCGCAGTCGTGTCGAGTTCCGCTCGTTCAACCTGCTCGACAGTTATGCCAGTCTGGGCAAGTTCGACATCGTGTTTTGTCGCAATGTGCTGATCTATTTCTCGGCGCAGGTGAAGAAGGACATCCTGCTGCGCATTCACAGTACCCTCAAGCCCGGTGGCTACCTGTTCCTCGGCGCCTCGGAAGCGCTGAACGGCTTGCCGGACCATTACCAGATGGTGCAGTGCAGCCCGGGGATCATCTACCAGGCCAAGTAAGCACGAAGGCCGGTATCGAGAGATGCCGGCCTTTTTGTA
>NZ_JAOCDI010000037.1:0-55768 GCF_029840855.1 Pseudomonas sp. GD03862 | reverse complement strand
GACTGTGGGAGCGGGCTTGCCCGCGAACACGGGCGAAGCCCGTGCCATCCACCACGGTGTTGGCTTCGCGGGCAAGCCCTCTCCCACAGGTACACGCAGCTGCCTACAATGGGGGTTGCCTGACCAGGCGCAACCCCGCCAGCACCAGCGCAAACACCGCAATGCTGGCGGTGTACAGCACCAGCGCCGGCACCGCGAACACCAGTGCCAACACTGCCAGCCACCAGCCGGCACGCGCGGAAACGAACTGGGCCAGTAGCGCAAGGCCCAATCCGCCCCAGGCCATGACTTGATGGTGAATGCCCAACCCCAGCAGCGAACGCACCTCGCACTGCCAATAGGCGGTCGGCACTGCGCACAGCCCTACCCACTGGCCGTCCTCCATCAGGCCGTAACGCACGCCATAACTGGCCGCGAGCCAACCCCCCAGGAACAGCAGCAACAGCGCCGTCGGCAGCGAACGAGACATCCTGTTCTCCAATAGCGGTAATCGAAAACGTCCATGATCGCTTATGCCCGTTTCTAAGGCAAAATCACACCCCGGCAGCTATGTTGCAGATAGCAAGTACGCCAAATGCCACCGCAGCGGGCAACTTTGCCCACCTGGCTGTGGTCCTAGCCTGCACACTGCTCGACCTTGCGTTCTTTTGGGGGATTACATGCTTCGATCTTTGCGCCTCGCTGCCCTGCTCGGCAGCTTGCTCATGGCTGTGGCCGCTTCAGCGCGGGATATCGACGCTGCCAGCTATGGCTACCCTCTTACCAACCCGTTCGAGGCCACCATCGCCACCACGCCGCCGGACAAGCGCCCTGACCTGCCCAGCGACGATGAAATCACTCAGTCCGACTACAGCCTGAACTTGCGCCCGGAACGCGAGTTCACGTTGCCCGACAACTTCTGGGCAGTGAAGAAGCTCAAGTACCGCCTGGCCCGCCAGGATCGCGAAGCGCCGCTGATCTTCATCATCGCCGGCACCGGTGCGCCCTATAGCAGCAGCATCAATGAATACCTGAAAAAGCTGTTCTACCAGGCCGGCTTCCACGTGGTGCAACTGTCATCGCCCACCAGCTATGACTTCATGAGTGCAGCCTCGCGCTTTGCTACCCCCGGCATCAGCCAGGAAGACGCCGAAGACATGTACCGGGTCATGCAGGCCGTGCGCGCCCAGCATCCACGCCTGCCGGTCAGTGATTTCTACCTCACCGGTTACAGCCTGGGTGCGCTGGACGCCGCCTTCGTCAGCCACCTGGACGAAACCCGCCGCAGCTTCAACTTCAAGCGTGTGCTGCTGCTCAACCCACCGGTCAACCTCTACACCTCGATCAACAACCTCGACAAGCTGGTGCAGACCCAGGTCAAGGGCATCGACCGCAGCACCACGTTCTACGAGCTGATGCTGGAAAAACTCACCCGTTACTTCCAGGACAAGGGCTACATCGACCTGAACGACGCCCTGCTGTACGACTTCCAGCAGTCGCGCCAGCACCTGTCCAACGAACAGATGGCCATGCTGATCGGCACTTCGTTCCGCTTCTCGGCAGCGGACATCGCTTTCACTTCCGACCTGATCAACCGCCGCGGCCTGATCATTCCGCCGAAGTTCCCGATCACTGAAGGCAGCAGCCTCACGCCGTTCTTCAAGCGCGCCCTGCAGTGCGACTTCGACTGCTACATGACCGAACAGGTAATTCCGATGTGGCGCGCCCGCACCGACGGCAACAGCATCCTGCAGTTGGTCAACCAGGTCAGTCTGTATGCCCTGGAAGACTATCTGCGCAGCAGTGACAAGATCGCCGTGATGCACAACGCCGACGACGTCATTCTCGGCCCGGGCGACATTGGCTTCCTGCGCAAGGTGTTCGGCGAACGGCTGACCCTCTACCCCCATGGCGGCCATTGCGGCAACCTCAACTACCGCGTCAACAGTGACGCCATGCTGGAGTTCTTCCGTGGTTAACAAACTCCTCTTCGCCACTGCCCTGCTTGCCGCTGGCCACACCCTGGCCGCCGAAACCGCACCCCGAGCCAGTGTGGTCGAGGCCGACCCGCAGGTGATCGGCACCGCGCCACTGGTGCCCGAAGCCGATGGCTTCCTCGACCCGCTGCGTGAGCTGAAATTCAACCCGGGGCTGGACCAGCGCGAGTTCGAGCGCTCAACCCTGCAGGCGCTGAACGTGTACGACCCGCTGGAGTCGATCAACCGGCGCATCTACCACTTCAACTACCGATTGGACCAATGGGTGCTGCTGCCGCTGGTAAATGGCTATCAGTATGTCACCCCAAGCTTCGTGCGCACGGGGGTGAGCAACTTCTTCAACAACCTTGGCGATGTGCCGAACCTGTTCAACAGCGTGTTGCAGCTCAAAGCCAAGCGCTCGGCAGAAATCACTGCGCGACTGATGTTCAACACGATTATCGGCGTGGGTGGGCTGTGGGACCCGGCGACCAGCATGGGCCTGCCGCGCCAGAGCGAGGACTTTGGCCAGACCCTGGGCTTCTATGGCGTACCGGATGGGCCGTACCTGATGCTGCCGGTGTTAGGGCCATCGAACCTGCGCGATACCACCGGGCTGGTGGTGGACTATGCGGGAGAGCAGGCGGTCAACTACCTGAACGTGGCCGAAGCCAGCACCGATCATCCGGAAATCTTCGCCCTGCGTGTGGTGGACAAGCGCTATACGACCAAATTCCGCTATGGCCAGCTGAATTCGCCGTTCGAGTATGAAAAGGTGCGGTATGTGTATACCCAGGCGCGCAAGTTGCAGATAGCCGAGTAAGCCTGCTGCGGCCCTTTCGCTCCTGCACAGGCATTACACAATCCCTTGTAGGAGCGGGTTCACCCGCGAAAGGGCCCGCAAAGGCAACATCAAATCCCCAGGAATTCGCAAAGCTCGCGCTTCTTGGCCAGGGCATCGCGCCGCCCCAGCTCGATCAGTTCACTGCAATAGCTGGCCTCGAACAGCAAATAGCTCAACACTCCCGCCCCGCTGGTGCGCGTCGCCCCCGGCCCCCGTAAGAACAGGCGTAACGCCGCCGGCAACTCGCGGCGGTGCCGAGCGGCAATCTCATCCAGCGGCTGGCTGGGCGCCACCACCAGCACGTCGATCGGTGCCAGCCCCAGGCGCCGGGCATCCAGGTGCGCCGGCAACAGCCCGCTCAAGTGGTTGAGGCGCTGCAGCAGTTCGATATCGCCTTCCAGGCTGTCAATGAACGTACTGTTGAGCATGTGCCCGCCGATCTGCGCCAGGCTCGGCTGCTGCCCGCTGAACACGCGCTGGGGCGGCACCGGTGGCGCTGGCCGCTGCGGGTTTCCGCTGACCCCGACCACCAGCACCCGGCTGGCGCCCAGGTGCAAGGCCGGGCTGATCGGCGCCGACTGGCGCACTGCACCGTCGCCGTAATACTCGCCGCCCAGTTGCACCGGGGCGAACAGCAGCGGGATCGCCGCACTGGCCAGCAGGTGGTCGATGGTCAACGGTGCGGGTACGCCGATACGCCGGTGGCGCAGCCAGGCCTCGATGGTGCCGCGGCCCTGGTAGAAGGTCACCGCCTGGCCAGACTCGTAGCCAAAGGCGGTCACCGCCACGGCGCGCAGTTGCTCGGCGGCCAAGGCGTGGCCGATGCCATCCAGGTTCAGGTGCGTTTGCAGCAGGCTGCGCAACGGGCTGCTGTCGAGCAACGCCACGGGGGCCTGACCACCCAGCCCCAGCAGGCTGTGGCCGACGAAACGGCTGGCCTGGCGCACGACCCCGGGCCAGTCGCTGCGGATGACCAGATGGCTGCGGAAATTCTGCCAGAAGGCAGTGAGCCGCTGCACGGCGTCGTTGAAGTGCACGGCTCCACTGGCCAGGGTGACGGCGTTGATGGCCCCGGCGGAGGTGCCGACGATGACCGGAAAAGGGTTGTCCGCGCCGGCGGGCAGCAACTCGGCGATGCCCGCCAGCACACCGACCTGGTAGGCGGCGCGGGCGCCGCCGCCAGACAGGATGAGACCGGTTACCGGGGGTGGTGCCATGGCGTCCTTCCTGGGGTTGATGTGTTTTCAGCGCTTCTTCTTGTCATACAGCCGCGGCGCACCCTCGGGCCGCGACTTGAACCGGCGGTGCGCCCACAGGTACTGCTCGGGGCACTCGCGCAACACGCTCTCGACCCATTGGTTGATGCGCAGGCAATCGGCCTCTTCGCTTTCCCCGGGGAAATCCGTCAGCGGCGGGTGGATGACCAGCCGATAGCCGCTGCCATCCTCCAGCCGCTTCTGGGTGAACGGAATCACCTGCGCCTTCCCCAACCGGGCGAACTTGGTGGTAGCGGTCACCGTCGCCGCGGGGATGCCAAACAACGGTACGAAGATGCTCTGCTTGGCGCCGTAGTCCTGGTCCGGTGCGTACCAGATCGCCCGGCCCGAACGCAGCAGCTTGAGCATGCCACGTACGTCCTCGCGCTCCACCGCCAGCGAATCGAGGTTGTGACGCTCGCGGCCGCTGCGCTGGATGAAGTCGAACAGTGCATTGCCGTGTTCGCGGTACATGCCGTCGATGGTGTGCTGCTGGCCGAGCAGCGCGGCGCCGATTTCAAGGGTAGTGAAGTGCACCGCCATGAGGATCGCGCCCTGCCCCGCCTGCTGGGCGGCCTGCAGGTGCTCAAGGCCCTCGATATGGGC
Organism: Pseudomonas sp. GD03862; assembly: GCF_029840855.1. Classification (NCBI taxonomy): domain Bacteria; kingdom Pseudomonadati; phylum Pseudomonadota; class Gammaproteobacteria; order Pseudomonadales; family Pseudomonadaceae; genus Pseudomonas; species Pseudomonas sp. GD03862. The sequence continues at coordinate 51,107 of NZ_JAOCDI010000037.1, read as the reverse complement.
CAGGCGCGCCAGCCTGGCCTTGGGCCACCACCAGCTCATGGCCATTTCGAAGAAGGCGATGCCGGTGGAGGCGAAGTTGGCCTTGAGCAAACGCTGCCGTTCGTCGACCGACAGCTCCGGGAAGCACAGCTCCAGGTTGCGCGCGGCGATGCGCCGACGTTCACCGGCAAAGCGATACATGACGGCGCCCAGCGCGGCACCGATCTTCAGCAGCACCCGGTACGGCAACTGAACCACCAGCCACAGCAGGCCCAGGCCCAGCCACAGGCCCCAGAACTTGGGGTGAAGGAAATAGGGACGAAAACGCGGGCGTTCCATTGAAGCATCCGGAAAGACAAAGGCCGCGCATTCTACAACGGATCAGCGCATGTTGCGGGCAACCGGTGTTCTCGTTATAAGTCAGGGCACTTTTTTCGCAACAAGCCGTCTATGCAGACCATGAGCCCAAACCACACATCCGACACCGCCTCCGTGTTCCAGCTCAAGGGCAGCATGCTCGCCATTACGGTACTGGAACTGGCACGCAATGACCTTGAAGCCCTCGACCGCCAGTTGGCGGCCAAAGTCGCCCAGGCCCCGAACTTCTTCAGCAATACACCGCTGGTGCTGGCGCTGGACAAGCTGCCGGCCGACGAAGGGGCGGTCGACCTGCCCGGCTTGATGCGAATCTGCCGCCACCACGGCCTGCGTACCCTGGCCATCCGCGCCAACCGCATCGAGGACATCGCCGCCGCCATCGCCATCGACCTGCCGGTGCTGCCGCCGTCAGGGGCCCGCGAACGGCCGCTGGAGCCCGAGCCCGAGGTGGTCAAAAAGCCCGAACCGGCCCCGGCGCCACCACCGCCCCCCGAACCCGAGGTGCGCCCGACCCGCATCATTACTTCGCCAGTACGCGGTGGCCAACAGATCTATGCTCAGGGAGGTGATCTGGTTGTGACGGCTTCGGTCAGCCCAGGTGCGGAACTTCTGGCCGATGGCAACATCCATGTGTACGGCGCCATGCGCGGCCGCGCCCTGGCCGGCATCAAAGGCAACACCAAGGCGCGTATCTTCTGCCAGCAGATGACCGCCGAAATGGTCTCGATCGCCGGCCAGTACAAAGTCTGCGAAGACCTGCGCCGGGATCCACTGTGGGGGACCAGCGTGCAAGTCAGCCTGTCTGGTGACGTGTTGAACATCACCCGTCTTTAACGGATACTTGCCAGCATTTTTAGAGCAACTTTTTTACCGTTGCCTTTATTTAGCTATTTCAGTTTTTTGCAGGGACAAGTGTCCCGACTATTTTTAGGGGTGAAACACCTTGGCCAAGATTCTCGTGGTTACTTCCGGCAAGGGGGGTGTGGGCAAGACCACTACCAGCGCCGCCATTGGTACCGGCCTCGCACTGCGCGGCCACAAGACCGTCATTGTCGACTTCGACGTGGGCCTGCGTAACCTCGACCTGATCATGGGCTGCGAACGCCGCGTGGTGTACGACTTCGTCAACGTGGTCAACGGCGAAGCCAACCTGCAACAGGCCCTGATCAAGGACAAGCGCCTCGAGAACCTGTACGTGCTGGCCGCCAGCCAGACCCGTGACAAGGACGCGCTGACCCAGGAAGGCGTGGAAAAGGTACTGATGGACCTGAAGAAGGACTTCGAGTACGTCATCTGCGACTCGCCTGCCGGTATCGAAAAAGGTGCTCACCTGGCCATGTACTTCGCTGACGAAGCCATCGTGGTGACCAACCCGGAAGTTTCGTCGGTACGTGACTCCGACCGCATGCTGGGCATTCTGTCGAGCAAGTCGCGCCGCTCCGAAAACGGTGAAGAGCCGATCAAGGAGCATTTGCTGATCACCCGCTACCACCCTGAGCGCGTCGTCAAAGGCGAAATGCTGAGCGTGGCCGACGTGGAAGAAATCCTGTCGATCAAGCTCAAGGGTGTGATCCCGGAATCGCAGGCCGTCCTCAAGGCGTCCAACCAGGGTATCCCGGTCATTCTCGATGACCAGAGCGATGCCGGCCAGGCCTACAGTGATGCGGTCGACCGCCTGCTGGGCAAAGAGAAGCCGATGCGCTTCATCGATGTACAGAAGAAGGGATTCTTCGAGCGCATTTTCGGGAGCAAATAAACCATGAACCTTTTTGACTTCTTTCGTGGCAGACAGAAACAGACCAGCGCGTCGGTAGCGAAAGAGCGTCTACAGATCATCGTGGCGCACGAGCGCGGCCAACGCAGCGAACCGGACTACCTGCCCGCGCTGCAGAAAGAACTGCTGGAAGTGATCCGCAAATATGTGAACATCGGCAACGATGATGTGCATATCGAGCTGGAAAACCAGGGCAGCTGCTCGATTCTGGAGCTGAACATCACCCTGCCGGATCGCTGATCCGCGTAGTCGACAATTTGGGGCTGCCTTGCAGCCCTTCGCGGGCAAGCCCGCCCCTACAGGGGAACGCATATCCTTTGTAGGAGCGGGCTTGCCCGCGAAGGGCCGCAAAGCGGCCCCAGCGTTTACTGCTATTTTCGTGAGACCTGCAATGCCGCTGTCGAATGTCCAGATCCTCTTCGAAGACGCCGCCATCCTGGTGATCAACAAACCGACCCTGCTGCTGTCGGTACCTGGCCGTGCCGAGGACAACAAGGACTGCCTGATCACCCGTCTGCAGGAAAACGGCTACCCCGATGCGCTGATCGTGCACCGTCTGGACTGGGAAACCTCCGGCATCATCCTGCTGGCCCGCGATGCCGACAGCCACCGCGAGCTGTCGCGCCAGTTCCACGACCGTGAAACCGAAAAAGCCTACACCGCACTGTGCTGGGGCCAGCCGGCGCTGGACAGCGGCAGCATCGACCTGCCGCTGCGCTACGACCCACCGACCAAACCACGGCATGTGGTGGACCACGAGCAGGGCAAGCACGCCCTGACCTTCTGGCGTATCGTGGAACGCTGCGGCGATCACTGTCGGGTGGAGCTGACGCCGATTACCGGGCGTTCGCACCAGCTGCGCGTGCACATGCTGTCGATCGGGCACCCTCTGCTGGGTGATCGCCTGTACGCCAACCCGCAAGCCCTGGCGGCCCATGAGCGGCTGTGCCTGCATGCCTCGATGCTGAGCTTTACCCACCCGGTGTCCGGGCAGCGGTTGAAGTTCGAGTGCCCGGCACCGTTCTGATTTTGCAGGGCCTGTAACGGCCTCTTCGCGGCTAAAGCCGCTCCTGCAAGGACCGCACTGCGCTCAGGGGCTGTGCAATACCTGTGGGAGCGGCGTTAGCTGCGAAGATGCAGACACAAATTGTCGACATTCTGCGTTAAACTCGCGCCACTGCTGTCTGGAGTGAGCTATGCGCGACGCACTGAATACCGGCCTCATCGAATTTCTCAAGGCCTCCCCCACGCCCTTCCATGCCACCGCCAGCCTGGTCCAGCGCCTTGAGGCGGCCGGCTACAAGCGCCTGGACGAGCGCGACAGTTGGGACCCCGAGACTGGCGGCCGCTACTACGTCACCCGCAACGATTCTTCAATCATCGCCATCAAACTGGGCAAGCAGTCGCCGCTGCTCAATGGCATCCGCATGGTCGGCGCCCACACTGACAGCCCGTGCTTGCGGGTCAAGCCTCAGCCCGAGCTGCAGCGCCAGGGCTTCCTGCAACTGGGCGTGGAAGTGTATGGCGGCGCGTTGCTGGCCCCCTGGTTCGACCGCGATCTGTCGCTGGCCGGCCGCGTCACCTACCGCCGTGACGGCAAGGTCGAAAGCCAGCTGATCGACTTCAAGCTGCCAATCGCGATCATCCCCAACCTGGCGATCCACCTGAACCGCACCGCCAACGAAGGCTGGGCGATCAACCCGCAGAACGAACTGCCCCCCATCCTCGCCCAAGTGGCCGGTGACGAACGCATCGACTTCCGCGCCCTGCTCACCGAGCAACTGGCCCGCGAGCATGAGCTGATCGCCGACGTGGTGCTGGACTACGAGCTGAGCTTCTATGACACGCAGGACGCCGCGCTGATCGGTCTGAATGGCGACTTCATCGCCGGCGCCCGCCTGGACAACCTGCTGTCGTGCTACGCCGGTTTGCAGGCCCTGCTGGCCGCCGACAGCGACGAAACCTGTGTGCTGGTGTGCAACGACCACGAAGAAGTCGGCAGTTGCTCGGCCTGCGGTGCCGATGGCCCGATGCTGGAGCAGACCCTGCAGCGCCTGCTACCCGATGGCGACACCTATGTGCGCACCGTCCAGCGCTCGCTGATGGTGTCGGCCGACAATGCCCACGGCGTGCACCCCAACTACGCCGACAAGCATGACGGCAACCACGGGCCGAAGCTCAACGCCGGGCCCGTGATCAAAGTGAACAACAACCAGCGCTACGCCACCAACAGCGAGACGGCCGGGTTCTTCCGCCACTTGTGCATGGCCGAGGAAGTACCGGTGCAGAGCTTTGTGGTGCGCAGCGACATGGGCTGTGGCTCGACCATCGGGCCGATCACCGCCAGCCACCTGGGTGTGCGCACGGTGGATATCGGTTTGCCGACATTTGCCATGCACTCCATTCGCGAGCTGTGTGGCAGCCATGACCTGGCGCACCTGGTGAAGGTACTGACCGCGTTCTACCGTAGCCGCGAGCTGCCTTGATGTAAGCAGGCGCGGCCTGTTCGCGGCGGTTCGACGCCTCGAACAGGCCGCGCCTGCTTAAACGTGCTCAAGGTCAATCACGCCTCGTTGGCCAAGCGCTATGCTTGTTACATGGCCCCACTGCAAAAGGATTGCTGTCCATGTCCCCGTTCCTGTCACTGTTCGTCCCGGTGTTCCTGTTCCTGATGCTGCTGACCATCGGCTTCAGCATGCGCGAACGCAACATCGGTGTACTGATGATGTGGGTCGGCACCTTGGGTATTTTCGGCCTCACCTGCTGGAAGATCCTCGAGAAACTGCCGACATAAACCTCTACACTCGGTCAATCGTTTGACCTGAGGTAGATTTGCCAGTGCCTGCCCTCCTGCGTTACCTGTTCCTGTTGCTCTTGCTTTTCATTGCCCCGGTACAAGCGGCGGGCTTGCCTGGCCTGCTGGGCGGCAGTGCGCCCGCGCAACCAGAGGCCACCGAGCCGCTGGGCAAGTCGCTGGACGAGGTGATCAAGAACCTCGAAAACGACCAGCAACGGGCCAAGCTGCTGGCCGACCTGAAAAAACTGCGCGACGCCACCCGGCAATCGCAACCCAGCGTTGAACAGGGCGTACTCGGCCTGATCGGCGGTGCCCTGCATGACTTTGAAAAACAGTTCAGCGGCGATGCCAGCCCATTCCACCGCTGGGCCGCGGAAATCGAACAGGCCCAGGCCGAACTGGCGGAACTGGTGGTGCCCGTGCACCAGTGGCCGGCGATCCTGTTCGGTTTTGCTGCAGTGATTGCCGTGTGGAGCGTGCTGGCCTATGCCTTCAACTGGGTCGGCCATCGGGTCCGCCTGCGCTTTGGCCTGAGCGAGGAACTGCCACAGCACCCGCGGACCTGGGACCTGGTGCGCTTTGCCTTGCGCAAGCTCGGCCCCTGGTTGGTAGCACTGGTGTTCACGGTGTACCTGAGTTTCGTGCTGCCGCCATCACTGGGCAAATCCCTGGCAATGGTGCTGGCCTATGCGCTGGTGGTCGGCACCTGCTTTTCGGCCATTTGCGTCATCGCCTTTTCCTTGCTGGACGGCCCACACCGCCACCGCGCCCTGCACATCCTGCGGCGCCAGGCGTTTCGCCCGTTGTGGCTGATCGGCAGCTTCGCCGCGTTTGGCGAGGCGATGAGCGATCCACGCATGCTGGTTGCCCTCGGTACCCACCTGGCCCACACCCTGGCTACCTTGGCCAATGTGATTGCGGCACTGTGTACCGGGCTGTTCATCCTGCGCTTCCGCCGGCCGATCGCCCACCTGATCCGCAACCAGCCACTGTCGCGGCGCCTGACCCGACGTACCCTCAGCGATACCATCGAGATCCTCGGCAGCTTCTGGTTCATTCCGGCGCTGATCCTGGTGGCCATTTCGCTGTTCGCCACCTTCGTCTCCGCCGGCGACACCAGCACCGCCCTGCGCCAGTCGCTGATGTGCACCGTGCTGGTGGTGGTGTGCATGGTGCTCAACGGCCTGGTGCGCCGCCATGCCGCCAACCCCAAGCGGGCCAGCAAGCGCCAGGCGGTGTACACCGAGCGCCTGCGCAACTTCGGCTACCTGCTGGTGCACCTGTTCATCTGGCTGGTGTTCATCGAGTTGGGCCTGCGCGTGTGGGGCGTGTCGATGATCAGCTTCGCCGAGGGCGACGGCCATGACATCAGCCTGCGCCTGCTGGGCCTGGCCGGCACGCTGATCGTGGCCTGGCTGGTGTGGATCCTTGCAGACACCGCCGTACACCATGCCCTGGTGCGCTCGCGCCGGGGGCTGGCCAACGCCCGTGCGCAAACCATGATGCCGTTGATTCGCAACGTGATGTTCGTGGTCATCTTCATCATCGCGGTCATCGTCGCCCTGGCCAACATGGGCATGAACGTCACCCCACTGCTGGCCGGTGCCGGTGTGATCGGCCTGGCCATCGGTTTTGGCGCGCAGTCGCTGGTAGCCGACCTGATCACCGGCCTGTTCATCATCATCGAAGATTCACTGGCCATCGACGATTACGTGGATGTCGGCGGCCACCTGGGCACGGTGGAAGGGTTGACCATTCGTACCGTGCGCCTGCGCGACATCGACGGCATTGTGCATACCATCCCGTTCAGCGAGATCAAGAGCATCAAGAACTACTCGCGGGAGTTCGGCTACGCGATCTTCCGCGTGGCAATCCCGCACAGCATGAACATCGACCAGGCGATCTCGCTGGTTCGCGAAGTGGGGCAGAAGCTGCGCAACGACCCGCTGATGCGCCGCAATATCTGGTCGCCGCTCGAGCTACAGGGGGTGGAGAGCTTCGAGTCAGGGTCGGCGATCTTGCGGGCGCGGTTCAAGACCGCGCCGATCAAGCAGTGGGAGGTGTCGCGGGCGTTCAACCTGGCCTTGAAGCGGCAGCTGGATGAAGCCGGGCTGGACCTGGCGACGCCGCGGTTGTCGGTGCAGGTGGTGACAGCCGGTGGGGGTGGAATGACCGAGGCCGGCTCGTAGGAGCGGGTTTACCCGCGAAGAAGGCAACACATCATCCAGCCTGGGCACGAATGCGGATCGCATCATGCCGCCAATACTCGAGGTCACAGTCGATCAAGTGCCCATGCTGGTCGCTGTTGACCCGGGTAATGTGCAACCCCGGGCTGCCCGCCGACACTTTCAAAGCGCTTGCCGCCTCCACCGGCAACGCTGTCGGCAGGATCTCGAAGCACACCTGCCCGTACTCGATGCCATACACCCGCCCATAAATCTCGGTCAGTGACTGCGCCAGGTCGTGTTCGAGAATGCCTGGAAAGTACCGGGGGTTGAGGTAATGCTCGGCATACAGCACCGCCCGCCCGTCAATCCGCCGTAACCGGCAGACGCGCACCACACTGGACAACGCCGGCAGCTGCAAGCGTGCACAGATGGCCGCCGAAGCCGGCTGCAGCCTCGCCGACAGCAGTTCGGTACTGGCCACCCGCCCCTGATCGCGCACCATGGCATGGAAATGGCTGCGCTCGATCAGGTCGTAGGTCAAGCGCTGCGGCGCAACGAACCAGCCTCGCCGCTCTTCTCGGTAGATCAAGCCTTGGGCCTCCAGCTGCACCAACGCCTCACGCAGGGTAATGCGCGTGGTGTCGAACACCTCGCTGAGCCGCCGCTCGGCCGGCAGCTTGCCGCCCGGCGCCAGCAGGCCATGCTCGATCTGCTCCTGCAGGGCATGGCAGATGGCTGTTACCGCACGCGGGGGCGTCGACTGCATCGAAAGGTTACCTATCTGGACTAGTCCAGCCCCATCACAGGGCAGGTTGAGAATAGTGCAAGCCTAGGCAGGGCTGATGAACATCCTGTGACAAAGCTTGAGCCAGGCACTGCCAGAAACGCGCCAAGCCAGCAGAACCGGGGCGATTACCTGGTCTACGCTGTAGCTTCAGGGCCCTTGCCGGCCCCCTCCCTACATCAAACTGTCACGCAAGCGGCCTACTTTGGCTCAAGGTTTGCTGACCTAGACCAAAGGTGCCAGTCAAAGGCTTGCAACGGCTTTACCCAGAACAACGATCGCAAAGGCACCCACCCAAAGGAGCTTCGGATGAAAAAGTTCTTCATGGCGTCACTGCTTGGTTCGGCCATCGCGTTGTGCACCACGGCCATGGCCGCCGGCACTGACCTCAAGGCCCTGGAAGACGCCGCCCGCAAGGAAGGCACTGTCAACAGCGTGGGCATGCCCGACGCCTGGGCAAACTGGAAAGGCACCTGGGAAGACCTGGCCAGCAAGTACGGCCTCAAGCACAGCGACACCGACATGAGCTCAGCCCAGGAACTGGCCAAGTTCGAAGCCGAGAAGGACAACGCCAGCGCCGACATCGGTGACGTGGGTGCCGCCTTCGGCCCGATCGCGGTGACCAAGGGCGTCAGCCAGCCTTACAAGCCAAGCACCTGGGACCAGGTGCCGGAATGGGCCAAGGACAAGGACGGCCACTGGGCGCTGGCCTATACCGGCACCATCGCTTTCATCATCAACAAGGACCTGGTCAAGGAAGAGGAACGGCCGAAAACCTGGCATGACCTGGAAAAAGGCAAGTACAAGGTCGCCATCGGTGACGTCGGCACCGCTGCCCAGGCCGCCAACGGTGTGCTGGCTGCGGCCATCGCCTACAAGGGTGACGAAACCAACGTGGCGCCGGGCCTGCAGCTGTTCACCAAGCTGGCGCAGCAGAAGCGCCTGTCACTGGCCAACCCGACCATCCAGACCCTGGAAAAAGGCGAAGTGGAAGTTGGCGTGGTGTGGGACTTCAACGGCCTGAGCTACCGTGAACAGATCGACCCAAAACGTTTTGACGTGCTGATCCCCTCGGACGGCTCGGTGATTTCCGGCTATACCACGGTCATCAACAAGTACGCCAAGCACCCCAACGCGGCCAAGCTTACCCGTGAATACATCTTCAGCGACGCCGGGCAGATCAACCTGGCCAAGGGCCATGCGCGGCCGATCCGGGCCGAGCACCTGAAGCTGCCGGCGGATGTGCAGGCCAAGCTGCTGCCCAACGACCAGTACGCTGCCGCCCAGCCGATCAAGAATGCCGAAGCCTGGGAAGCCACCTCGAAGAAACTGCCGCAGATGTGGCAGGAGCAGGTGATCATCGAGATGGAGTAAGGGGCTGGGCTTTGTAGTGCCTGATCCGGCCCTTTCGCGGGTAAACCCGCTCCTACACAGGGATACGCGATACATGTAGGAGCGGGTTTACCCGCGAAGATGCCAACGCGGTTCATTACTGGAGAAAACATGCAACACAACGTCATCCTGGTCCTGCTCGACGGCCTCAACTATCAGGTCGCTCACCATGCGATGGGCCACCTGCACGCCTACGTCGAGGCCGACCGTGCCGCGCTGTACCGCGTGGAATGCGAGCTGCCCTCGCTGTCGCGGCCGCTGTACGAATGCATCCTCACCGGCGTGCCACCGATCGACAGCGGCATCGTGCACAACAACATCAACCGCTTGTCCAACCAACGCAGCGTGTTTCACTACGCCCGCGAGGCCAACCTGGGCACCGCGGCGGCGGCCTATCACTGGATGAGCGAGCTGTACAACCGCTCGCCCTTCGATCCGCAGCGCGACCGCCATACCCACGCGCCGAAACTGCCGATCCAGCACGGGCTGTTCTACTGGGACGACCGCTACCCCGATTCGCACCTTCTGGCCGATGGCGAGTACCTGCGCCGCCGCCACGCGCCCAACTTCCTGCTGGTGCATCCGATGAGTGTTGACGACATAGGTCACCGCCACGGCCTGGACAGCAGCCAGTATCGCAACGCTGCGCGCAGCGTCGACATCCTGCTGGCCGACTACCTGCCTGGCTGGCTCGAAGAGGGCTATCAGGTGTTGGTCACCGCCGACCACGGCATGAACAACGACCGCTCGCACAACGGCCTGCTGGCTGAAGAACGTGAAGTGCCGCTGTTCGTCTTCGGCGATGCCTTCAGCCTGGACCCGGCCGCCAAACCGCTGCAGACCGAACTGTGCGGCACCATCTGCGAGCTGCTGGGCGCCGCGCACGACAAGACAGTTTGCCGGGAGTTGCTGAAGTGAATGGCGGCATACGTGGCCGCTACCTGGCCCTGCTCTGCCTGCTGCCGTTCGCCGTGTTCTTCGTCATTTTCCAGGTCGCCCCGCTGGCCTGGGTGGCGATCAACAGCCTGCAATCGGAGGCCGGCTGGGGCATCGACAACTTCAGCAAGGTGTTCGCCTCCAAGTTCTACCTGCAGGCGTTGCAACGCAGCCTGGAAATCAGCTTCTGGTCGAGCGTGTTCGGCATCGTCATCGCTACCCTCGGCGCCTATTCACTGCGCCAGGTGGACTCGAAGCTGCGCGACTTCGTCAGCGCCTTCGCCAACATGACCAGCAACTTTGCCGGCGTACCGCTGGCCTTTGCCTTCATCATCCTGCTTGGCTTCAACGGCGCGCTGACGCTGCTGCTGAAGCAGGTCGGCCTGCTGGAAGACTTCAGTATCTATTCCAAAAGCGGCTTGATCCTGGTGTACACCTACTTCCAGATCCCGCTGGGCGTCTTGCTGCTGTACCCCGCCTTCGACGCCCTGCGCGAAGACTGGCGCGAGTCAGCCGCGCTGCTGGGCGCCAACCACTGGCAGTTCTGGCGACACATCGGCCTGCCGGTGCTGGCCCCGGCACTGCTGGGCACCTTCGTCATCCTGCTGGCCAACGCCCTGGGCGCCTACGCCACCGTGTACGCACTGACCACCGGCAACTTCAACGTACTGCCGATCCGCATCGCTGGCCTGGTGGCGGGCGACATCAGCCTCGATCCGAACCTGGCCAGCGCCCTGGCGATGGTGCTGGTGGGGCTGATGACGCTGGTCACGGTGGTGCATCAATGGCTGCTGAAAAGGAGCTACCATGCGCGCTGACATCCGCTCCGGCGGCTGGTACCACCGCCTCGTGGTCTACCTGCTGTTCCTGATCCTGCTGCTGCCCCTGGCCGGCACCCTGCTCTACTCGCTGGCCACCAGCTGGTCGGCGAGCCTGCTGCCCAGTGGCCTGACCCTGAAGTGGTATGCGGCGCTGTGGAGCGAGCCACGTTTCCTCGCCGCGTTCGGCCAGTCGCTGCTGGTGTGCGTAGGAGCACTGCTGCTGTCGGTGGTGCTGATCTTGCCACTGCTGTTCGTGGTGCATTACCACTTCCCGCGGCTCGACGCGCTGATGAACATCCTCATCCTGCTGCCATTCGCGGTCCCGCCGGTGGTGTCGTCGGTGGGGCTGCTGCAGCTGTATGGCAGCGGGCCGATGGCCATGGTCGGCACACCGTGGATCCTGATCGGCTGCTACTTCACCATCGCCCTGCCGTTCATGTACCGGGCCATCACCAACAACCTGCAGGCCATCAACCTGCGCGACCTGATGGACGCCGCGCAGTTGCTCGGCGCCAGCACCTGGCAGGCCGCACTGCTGGTGGTGCTGCCGAACCTGCGCCAGGGCCTGATGGTGGCAGTGCTGCTGTCGTTCTCGTTCCTGTTCGGCGAATTCGTGTTTGCCAACCTGCTGGTCGGCACCCGCTACGAGACCCTGCAGGTGTACCTGAACAACATGCGCAACAGCAGCGGCCACTTCAACAGCGCGCTGGTCATCTCCTACTTCGCCTTCGTGCTGGTACTGACCTGGGTCGCCAACCGCCTGAACAAGGACAAGACCTGACATGAGCTTCGTCAGCGTACAGAAACTGCAGAAAAGCTACGCCGGCAGCCCGGTGTTCGAGCGCATCGACTGCCACATCGAACGCGGCGAATTCGTCACCCTGCTCGGCCCGTCCGGCTGCGGCAAGTCCACCCTGCTGCGCTGCATTGCCGGGCTGACCTCGGTGGACAGCGGGCAGATACTGCTCGACGGCCACGACATCGTGCCGCTAAGCCCGCAAAAGCGTGGCATCGGCATGGTGTTCCAGAGCTACGCGCTATTCCCTAACATGACCGTGGAGCAGAATGTCGCCTTCGGCCTGCGCATGCAGAAGGTCAAGGCCGACGAAAGCCAGCTGCGGGTACGCGAGGTGCTGGAGCTGGTGGAGCTGGGCAAGTTCGCCGGGCGCTACCCGCACCAGCTTTCCGGCGGCCAGTGCCAGCGCGTGGCCCTGGCACGCTCACTGGTCACCCGCCCGCGCCTGCTGCTGCTCGACGAACCGTTGTCGGCGCTGGATGCGCGTATCCGCAAGCACCTGCGCGAGCAGATCCGCGCCATCCAGCGCGAACTGGGGCTGACCACCATCTTCGTCACTCACGATCAGGAGGAAGCGCTGACCATGTCCGACCGCATCTTCCTGATGAACCAGGGGCGCATTGTTCAGAGCGGCGATGCCGAAACCCTCTATACCGCCCCCGTGGACCTGTTTGCCGCCGGTTTCATCGGCAACTACAACCTGCTCGACGCCGACAGCGCCAGCCGCCTGCTGCAGCGCCCGGTGGCCAGCCGCCTGGCGATCCGCCCGGAGTCGATCACCCTTGGCGAGCACGGCGAGCTGGACGCCGAGGTGCGCAGCCACAGCCTGCTGGGCAACGTGATCCGCTACCGGGTGCGGGTGCGCGAAGTGGAGCTGGTGGTCGATGTGCTCAACCGCTCGCCGGCCGACTTGCATGCGGACGGAAAACGGGTAAGCGTGTCGATCGACCCCACTGCGCTGCGGGAAGTGGCTTAAGGAGACTCAACACAATGGCACTGGCAATTTTCGATCTGGACGAAACCCTGATCCACGGCGACTGCGCATCACTGTGGAGCGAGCAGATGGCCCGGCTGGGCTGGGTCGACGGCAAGGATTTCCTGCGCCGCGACCATGAACTGATGGAAGCCTATGGCAGGGGCCACCTGCAGATGGAGGACTACATGGCCTTCAGCCTGGAGCCGATTGCCGGGCGTACCCTGGAAGAAGTCGAGCACCTGGTGGCACCGTGGGTCGAAGAAGTGATCGAGCCGATCATCTACGGTGACGCCTGCCGCTGCATTGCCGAGCACCGCAAGCGTGGGGATCGCATCCTGATCATTTCCGCTTCGGGGACGCACTTGGTCGGGCCGATTGCCGCGAGACTGGGCGTGGATGAGTACCTGGCCATCGAGCTGGAGGCAGTGAACGGGGTGTACACCGGCAAGACCCACGGGGTGCTGACCTATCGTGAGGGCAAGATCACCCGGTTGCTGGAGTGGCTGGATCAGGAGCAGGAAAACCTGGAGGGCGCGAGTTTCTATTCCGATTCGAGGAATGACTTGCCGTTGTTGTTGAGAGTGGATCACCCGCATGTGGTGAACCCGGACGCGGTGTTGCGCGAGCATGCCGAGATCAATGGGTGGCCGATTCTGAGCTGGAGCTGAAGGTTTTTATGGGCTGTGCCGGCCCCTTCGCGGGTAAACCCGCTCCTACATCGCACAGTGTTCAAATTATGGCGATCCCGATGTAGGAGCGGGTTTACCCGCGAAGGGGCCAGGCCTGCTTACACCAGGCTAGGGTCGATCACCATCACCAGCTTGCCCGACACCTGGTTGGTCTCCAGCTCGGCATACGCCGCCTGGGCAAACTCCACCGGGTAGGTATCGACCAGCTGCGGCGACAACCGCCCCTCGGCGAACAGCGGCCATACTTGCTGCTGCAGTTCGCGCAGCAACTCGGCCTTGTAGCCGTCATCACGGTTGCGCAGGGTGGAACCGGTAATTTCCAGACGCTTGCCCAGCACCTGGGCCAGGTCCAGCTCGAACTTGCGTCCGCCCATCAGGCCGATGATCACCCAGCGCCCGTCACGGGCCAACAGCTTGAGGTTCAGCTCACCGTAGCTGGCGCCCACCGGGTCGAGAATCACATCGAACGGGCCGAAACCTTCCAGCTCGTCCAGGTTCTCGTTACGTACCACACCCCCCGCAGCGCCCAGCGCCTGGCAGTAGGCCAGGCGGTCCTGAGAACCGACGCTGACCCATACCGGGCTGCCGAACGCCTTGCACAGCTGGATGGCGGCCGAGCCAACGCCACTGGCGCCGGCGTGCACCAGCACCTTCTCGCCAGCCTTCACTGCCCCGAGCTGGAAGATGTTCAGCCAAGCGGTGGCATACACCTCCGGCAACGCTGCCGCCTCATGCAGGCCAAGGCCTTCGGGTACCGGCAATACGTGACGGGCATCGACCACCACTTCCTCGGCCATGGCGCCGCTGGCCAGCAGGGCGCAAACGCGGTCACCCACGCGCCAGGCGGCACCAGCCCCCACCTCTTCAACCACCCCGGAACACTCCAGCCCCATGTATGGGCTGGCACCTGGTGGTGGCGGGTACAAACCTTTCATCTGCAGCAGATCGGCGCGGTTCAGCCCCGCAGCGGCCACGCGAATGCGCACTTGGCCCGCGTCACAGGTCGGGCGTTCGGCCTCGACCCACTCCACATGTCCGTCAACGCCTTGCAATGCCTTCACAGTGCCTCCATAGTTGAATCATGACTGGGCCTGAGGTCGCTTACCTCAGGCCTTTTGCAGTATTTGCCCGGCTCCATGGAACCGGCAACGGAAAAGACGGCCTACTATGCGTGATCAATTGCCTCCACGTCGAATCAGCATGAAGCATTTCCTTCCAAGCACCGCACTGGCTGTGATGATCGGCCTGGGCAGCCTCACGCTCGGCGGCAATGCGGCGGCCGCCAACAAGTGGGACAGCCTGCAGCCCGACCGCGACGAGATCGTCGCCAGCCTCAACGTGGTGGAATTGCTCAAGCGCCACCACTACAGCAAGCCGCCCCTGGACGATGCCCGTTCGGTCATTATCTACGACAGCTACATCAAGCTGCTGGACCCGGCGCGCAGCTACTTTACCGCTGCCGACATTGCCGAATTCGATAAATGGAAAACGCAATTCGACGATTTCCTTAAGAGCGGCAACCTGGACCCGGGCTTCACCATCTACAAGCGCTACCTCGACCGCGTCAAGCAACGCCTGGACTTCGCCCTGGCCGAGCTGAACAAGGGTGTGGACAAGATTGACTTCACCACCAGGGAAACCTTGCTGATCGACCGCAAGGACGCGCCGTGGATGAAGAACCAGGCCGAGCTCGACGACTTGTGGCGCAAACGCGTCAAAGACGAAGTGCTGCGCCAGAAGATCGCCGGCAAGGAACCCAAGCAGATCCAGGAAACCCTGATCAAGCGCTACAAGAACCAGCTCACGCGCCTGGACCAGACCCGTGCCGAGGACATCTTCCAGGCCTACATCAACACCTTCGCCCAGTCCTACGACCCACACACCAACTACCTGTCGCCGGACAACGCCGAAAACTTCGACATCAACATGAGCCTGTCGCTCGAAGGCATTGGTGCAGTGCTGCAAAGCGACAACGACCAGGTCAAGATCGTGCGCCTGGTGCCAGCAGGCCCGGCAGCCAAGACCAAGCAGGTGGCCCCGGCTGACAAGATCATCGGCGTGGCCCAGGGCAACAAGGAAATGGTCGACGTGGTGGGCTGGCGCCTGGATGAAGTGGTCAAGCTGATCCGTGGCCCGAAAGGCTCGGTGGTGCGCCTGGAAATCATCCCGGCCAGCAATGCGCCTAGCGACCAGACCAGCAAGATTGTGTCGATCACCCGTGAAGCGGTGAAGCTTGAAGAACAGGCGGCGAAGAAGTCGGTGCTCAAGCTCAAGCAGGACGGGCGTGACTACAAGCTGGGCATCATCGAGATCCCGGCCTTCTACCTGGACTTCAAGGCCTACCGCGCTGGCGACCCCGAGTACAAGAGCACCACGCGTGACGTGAAGAAGTTGCTCACCGAACTGCAGAAAGAGAAAGTCGACGGCGTGGTCATCGACCTGCGCAACAACGGCGGCGGCTCGCTGCAGGAAGCCACCGAGCTGACCAGCCTGTTCATCGAGAAAGGCCCGACCGTGCTGGTGCGCAACAGCGATGGCCGCGTCGACGTGCTGGAAGACGAAAACCCGGGGGCCTTCTACAAGGGCCCGCTGGCACTGCTGGTCAACCGCCTGTCGGCCTCGGCATCGGAGATCTTCGCCGGTGCCATGCAGGACTACCACCGCGCGCTGATCATCGGTGGCCAGACCTTCGGCAAAGGCACCGTGCAGACCATCCAGCCGCTCAACCATGGCGAGCTGAAGCTGACCCTGGCCAAGTTCTACCGGGTTTCCGGGCAGAGTACGCAACATCAGGGGGTGCTGCCGGACATCGACTACCCATCGATCATCGACACCAAGGAAATCGGCGAGAGCGCCCTGCCAGAGGCCATGCCGTGGGACACCATCCGCCCGGTGGTCAAGCCTGCGGCCGATCCGTTCAGGCCGTTCCTGGCCCAGCTCAAGGCGCAACATGAGGCGCGCAGCGACAAGGATGCCGAGTTCACCTACATCCGCGACCGCCTGGCCCTCACCCAGAAGCTGATGAACGAGAAAACCGTCAGCCTCAACGAGCAGGAACGCCGCGCACGCCACGACAGCATCGAGAGCAAGCAACTGGCGCTGGAAAACACCCGCCGCAAGGCCAAGGGTGAAGAACCGCTGAAAGAGCTGAAGAAAGAGGACGAAGACGCTCTGCCGGTCGAGGATGAAAATACCAAGCCGGAAGACGATGCTTACCTCGCGGAAACCGGTCGCATCCTGATCGACTACCTCAGTGCCAGCACCAAGGTGGCCAAGAAGTAAGGCACCTCAGCAATGATGGCAGAATAATGTGACCTGTCATCAAACAGTCATCGTGCTGTCGTGAAATATGAGGGCCGGGCATGCAGATGCCCGGCCCTTACTTTTCAGGAATCCATCATGACCGTTGCCGAACAGCTCAGTGCCTTGAGTGCCATCCTGGCTCAGCGCAGTATTCACAGTCTGTTCCAGCCAATCATGTGCCTGAGTGAACATAGGGTGTTCGGCCATGAGGCGCTGAGCCGTGGCCCGTCCAACAGCCCGCTGCATGCACCGCTCAACCTGTTTACCATCGCCCGCCAGGCCGGCCGCCTGACCGAGCTGGAGGCCGCTTGCCGAGAAAGCGCCTGCCGACGCTTCAGCGAGCAGCAACTGCAGGGCAAACTGTTTCTCAACATCTCACCTGAATCGCTGCTGGAGCCGCACTACCCCTCCGGCCTGACCCTGAAACTGCTCGAACAGGTTGGCCTGCCGCCCAGCCGGGTGGTGATCGAGTTGACCGAGCACACGCCCACCGACGACTTCCAGCTGCTGTCCAATGCCGTGCACCACTATCGCGACATGGGCTTCTCGATTGCCATCGACGACCTGGGCGCGGGCTATTCCAGCCTGCGCCTGTGGTCGGAGCTGCGCCCCGAGTACGTGAAGATCGACCGGCACTTCATTGATGGCATCCACCGTGACCCGCTCAAGCGCGAGTTTGTAGGCTCTATCTTGCAGATCGCCCGGGCATCGAAGGCACAGGTGATTGCCGAGGGCATCGAGCTGGCGGAAGAGCTGGCGGTGCTGGTGGAGATGGGCGTGGACCTGGTGCAGGGCTATTTGCTAGGGCGGCCACAGGAGATGGGGGTGCGCGACAGCGGGCTTTTACCAGCACTGACGCAGGTGCCACTGGCTGAACAACCGACAGTGCACTTGAATGCCACGATCGGGCAGCTGCTGGAGCTGTTTGGCCGATACCAGCACCTGGAGGCATTGGAAGTGGTGGATGCCGATGGCAGGGGGTGCGGGTTGATTCACAGGGATGCGCTGCCTGTGCCGGCCTATTCGCGGGTGAACCCGCTCCTACGGGGGCCTGTGCCCAACCACCGATCCGGCGTAGGAGCGGGTTTACCCGCGAATACAGTAGCGGCGACAACGGTGAACGGCGGGTGGTAAATGGCCAGCAGGCCCGGCCCTTTCGCGGGTAAACCCGCTCCTACACGGCGGCCTGTGCCCAACCACAGACATGTGTCCACCCTCGATCAGGCGTGTAGGAGCGGGTTTACCCGCGAATACGGTAGCGGCGGCAACGGTGAATGGCGGGTGGTAATTGGCCAGCAGGCCCGGCCCTTTCGCGGGTGAACCCGCTCCTACACGGCGGCCTGTGCCCAACCACCGACCTGTGTCCACCCCCGCTCCTACACGGCGGCCTGTGCCCAACCACAGACATGTGTCCACCCTCGATCAGGCGTGTAGGAGCGGGTTTACCCGCGAATACGGTAGCAGCGGCAACGGTGACCGACGGGTGGAAATTGGCCAGCAGGCCCTGCCCTCTCGCTCAGGGTCACCACCTGTAGCGAACAGGCTGGAACGGGCAACGCTTCAGGCCGTTTCGGGATAGCTGTACTCGAACACCCGAACCACCTCAGAGGCATGCCACGAGGCGGCCTCCATGCCATCGACCGGCCCGGTAAACCGCCCCAGGCGCTCGACGCACTCAAAGAAGCCAGTACGCGGCAAACGGCTGGCGCCTTGGCTGATCACCAGCGAACTGCGCAATGGCTGCTCGGCACGGGCATCCAGCACCGCCAGGTATTCCAGCGCGGCAGTCAGCGTCTGCATGGCCGGGCTGGGGAGCTGCAAGCGCTCGATCAGCGCTCGGTATGTCAGCAAGTGACGTTGACGACGGGCCAGGTCAAGCTCGCCCAGCAGGTTATCCCAGTGCTGACGGCTGATCCTGACCTGGCTCATGATGGCTCGCTCCAGCCAGCCACCCCCAGATGCCATGCCAGGGCGCGGCGGATGGCAGCATCTGGCTGGCGTTCACCCGATTCGATCATGGCCAGATACGCCGGGCTCACCCCGACATTGCGCGCCAGCTGCTCCGGGGCAATGCCCTTGGCCTGGCGAATCTGGGCGACTTCGCTGAAGGCTGGCAGGGGCGCGCTGGCAGTAACGCCCTGCGCCTCACTGGAAACCGCCTCGGCTGGTGCCTGCCCTGCAGCGCTGAGCAACGCCTGGTATTGCTCCCAGGGAACGACAGCGTACTCGGGTTGACCGTCCCGGCTGATGACCTGAATACCCATTACAAACCCCTTTAAAAAGGATTACAGCATGTAATCCGTAGGCATAACCCTTATGCCAATTATATTACCAACTCCGAGGTCTGTGCAGTTGAGGTGAGATTCAGGCCGGTTTCATTACTTGTTGCGCTCCAGCCGCAGCGCTTCCGGGGTAGCCGGCAGGCGCTCGACCACGCGTAGCCGTTCGGGTGCCTGGCTATCGCGCCAGGCCTTGAAGCGCGCCAACTCGTCGGCCACGGTTTTCAGCACCCAGCCCAGCACCGCGATGTCATCGAGGAAACCCACCCCCAGCAACCAGTCCGGGATGGCATCGATGGGGCTGACGAAATACAGCAGGCCCGCCACGACAGTGACCAGTGCCTTGGGGCTGATGGCGCGGTACTCCCCCCTCCACCAGGCCAGGCACAGCGACTGCAGCAGCTTCACATCTTCACGCAGTTGGCCGAGGCGCGGGCCTTTGCGCGCCACCGCGAACAACAAGGCCGGCAAACGACCGCGGCTGAGCAGGCGCTCGGCCAATGGCAGGAAACGGGCGAAATTCCAGGGTGCGCTCATGGAGCCTCCGAGAGGAAAAGGTTATCCACATTTATTGTGGATAACCTTGTGAACAGGGCGACGTTTCCGACCCCAGGTGCCTGCCAGGCAAGGGGCCCGGTCAGATCGGGCGTTTTTTACACAGTCGTTTCACGCCATGACTACCTGCGCCGCAAACGATTTGCGTCAGAAACATCCTACTTCTTCACGCTGCATTTCCTCGGACAGTATCAGCTGTTGCAGGTTCGTCCAATCGGCACAAACGAAAACGCCCCATCAATGTGGGGCGTTTTCAACAACCAGCCAATGTTACTGGGCAGGTGCTTCTTCAGGGGCTTCGGCCTGCGGCTCGGCGCCTTGCAACTGGGCCGGGTCCTTGATGGCGATCAGTTCCAGGTCGAACACCAGTACCGAGTTGGCCGGGATCAGCGGGCTTGGGCTTTGTGCGCCATAGGCCAGTTCAGCCGGGATGAACAACTTGTACTTCTCGCCGACGTGCATCAGCTGCAAACCTTCGACCCAACCTGGGATCACACCGCTGACAGGCAGGTCGATCGGGCTGCCACGCTCGACGGAGCTGTCGAATACCTTGCCATCGATCAGCTTGCCTTCGTAGTGGACAGTGACCACGTCAGTCGGTTTGGGCTGCGGGCCGTCGGCCTTCTTGACCACTTCGTACTGCAGGCCCGAGGCCGTGGTGACCACGCCTGGCTTCTTGGCGTTTTCTTCGAGGAATTTCTTGCCGGCGGAGGCGGCTTCTTCGCTGGCCTTGGCCAGGCGCTCCTCGGCGCGTTTCTGCAACGCGGTGAAAGCTTCTACCAGCTCTTCGTCCTTGATGCGTTGTTCTTTCTTGCTAACGGCGTCTTCGATGCCGAGGGCGACTGCTTTCGAATCAAGGTCTTCCATGCCTTCCTGAGCCAGGCTCTTGCCCATGTTCAGGCCGATACCGTAGGAGGCTTTCTGCGCCGGAGTCTTCAGCTCGGGGCTGCTGGCTTGTTGATCGCAGCCAGCCAGTACCAGGCCTACCAGGGCAACCGCAGCCGCCAAACGATGCTGTTTCATGCTATTTCCTTGTTCATGCGCCATGAGGGCAATCAGGGTAAAGCCGCGAGCTTATCAGGCGGCCATGACCAATGGCTACCGGCATAGGAGCGGGTTTTCGTAAGGAAGTTCAGTCGTTAAAAGCTTCTTCATCGAAGCTTTACAGCCATTGGCCAGTATTGACCCTTTGTGCCTGGTTTGCCGATTTTTTGTGGCCTTTTATTTCTGCGGGTTCTGAGGAGGGAAACATCAGGCCAGGCAGCCCCCCGGAACCTCAGGGATACCGACCCTCTCGATATTCCCCTGCCACCTCCCGCAGCACCTCACCCACCCACTGCCCAGGCAAACTCAACGGCAAGGCGGCATTGCGGCAAATCCCCACCGACCCTCCCGGCTCACGCACACCCAGGTCAAGCTCGACCAGTTCGCC
Organism: Pseudomonas sp. GD03862; assembly: GCF_029840855.1. Lineage (NCBI taxonomy): Bacteria > Pseudomonadati > Pseudomonadota > Gammaproteobacteria > Pseudomonadales > Pseudomonadaceae > Pseudomonas > Pseudomonas sp. GD03862. The sequence goes on along the minus strand of NZ_JAOCDI010000037.1, from coordinate 30,048 downwards.
ACGGCGCAGGTCGAGCAGCACGGCATCACGCGGCGCCACCCACAGGCCATCGCTGCCCAGCAGGTAGCGCCGGCTCAGGGCCAGCGACAGGGTTTCCAGGCGCTGGGCCGGCATCTGGATGCCGCATTGCACGAACAGGCTGTCGGCATGCTGGCGGATGGTGGTGCCGGCCGGTGGCAGCACCAGCGGGTAGCGCCCCACCTGCCCCCGCTCCACGGGCGTGCTGGCCAGCAGCGGGTGACCCGGGCGCACCACCAGGCTCATCGACTCGCTGTACAGGTGCTCGAACGACAGGCCCTGGATCTGTGGGCTGTCGGTCATGCGCCCGACCACCAGTTCCAGCTCCCCCAGGTGAAGTTGGCCAAGCAACTGCGCGCTGACCCCGGTGACCACGCTGATCACCAGCGCTTCATGGCGCTGGTGGAGGCGGCACAGTACCTCGGGCATGAGCAGGCCTTCGACCGTGGACAGCACGCCAATGCGCACCTGCGACGGCGCCCGCGCTTCACCGCGCAGGCTGCTGACGCCATCGCGCAGCGCCTGCACGCTGGGCCCGGCGTAACGCATGAAGCGGGTGCCGGCCGGGGTCAGCTCGACACCCTGGCGGCTGCGCTCGAACAGGCGCGCCTCGAGCAGGTCCTCAAGCTCCTTGAGGGTCTTGGAAATCGCCGGCTGGCTGATCGACAGGATATCGGCCGCCCTGGCCAGGCTGCCCTGCCGGGCAATCTCCAGGAAGCACAGCAAGTGGCGGTATTTGATGCGGGTGTCGAGGTTCATGGCAGCAAGCTTACCGCATCGCTACCTGCGGCGTATCCAGGTCTGCCGCCCCGTGCTCCCCGTTGCAGCCCAAACTCCAGGACCGGATCGTTATCCATCGACCACCAACGCCTATCATTTTTGCCAGTACCCGCAACCATCCGGATCGCATTAAATGAGATCGCAAAAACCACTTCCCCAAGTGACAGGTCATATCATGCATCCAAATATGGTTTTTTTTGCCCAGACTCAACACACCCCCCGTGATTACCAAGGCGAGAGTCAGGAACTCAAGGCGCCCATTGACGTAACCTATGCCGACAAAGGGCACCTTCACATCGGCGAGCCTACCGCGGATCCTAGAAACGCGGTTTCGCAAATCCTGGCAAGCAACTACTATCCCGAGCGAACGTACTTGAGAGGCGTCCACAACGGCACGAAACCTTTCATTGCGCGCACCTTGAAAGATGGCGAGCTGGATACGTCTTTCAACAAAACAGGTCTTGTCTATCTGACTGACCTGAGCACAGTTTTTGATTATCATAGTTTCTCTCATATGGCCGAGGATGCGGAGGGTCACATCCTGCTCACTATGATTGATCGAACCCAAGGCTTCACCCACCTGTGGAAGCTTAAGCCAAACGGAAAGCCAGATACTGATTTCGGCAGCAACAACGGCTACATCATCCTAAATAATTTTTTCAATTTTAAAGATATCACGCTCTACCGATTCACCACTTACAAGAACGACTATATCTTCTCAGGTTCCCTTGAAGACGCTCCAATCCTTTTCGTGCTCACCCATGAAGGTGTCCCACGCAAGAGCTTTGGTAAGCTAGGTATCCTCAAGATGCAAGATCTTATTCCGGACCTCCGATATGTCATTGGGGTGCCTAAGATGCTGGAGGTTGGTGAGAAGGTGCGCATCATCATCTCCACGCGCTATTTCACCGATTCGGGGAGCGTAGACGGAATCGCAGCACTGACATTGTCCGGAGAGCTTGACCAGCGCTTCGCTGACAACGGGGTCTATTGGTCAAAGCCTGGCATTATCTTTTATGGTTTCACGCTAAATAACGCCAGTCAGCGCATCACCGTCCACGGCCAGTTGTGGTCCGAAGGGACCAGTACTCCCATGATCTATCGGCTAGACTACACAGGAAAACCTGCTAAAGAATTCAACGAGGGTCGTGTCGTATTATTCCCCATTCAGGGTGGCTGGGACTATATGACAGAGGCCGATGGAAAACTGGTAGGTTATGGTTCATTTTTCAATCGCAGCATGGCGGTGCGTTACCGTCTGGACGGCCAACTCGATACTACATTCGTGCCGCCGAATGGTTACGGTGTTTTTACGGCAATCGGGTGGGATCCAGGATTTTATAGTTACAGCTTTTCCGCGACGGTAATGTCAGAAAGCCAACGTCTACTCGTAGCGGGGCGGGAAGAACAGACGGGCTCCACCCCTTGTGTCATTGCTGTCTCATTGAAGCAACAAAAATGAGACAAACTGGCACTTCACCAGAGACTGCATAAAAGTCTTGAGGCGAAGTTCAGGCAAGGCGAAAACAGCCGAGGAAGCGGACGGTACGGACTGTAAATCAACATTCCGAGGCTGTTTTCAACGCAGTATCAACGAGTATCAAGACTTAAGTGCTCGACAGGATATCGGACGCCCTGGCCAGGCTGCCCTGCATGTCCAGATCGTTGACGCACCTGTCACTTCTGCCAGTAGCCGATCCTGGCGAAGCATCGCTCAATAGGTGTTCAGCGATTATTGTGAGTGGAGCTCAATACCATGGTCCGAATCAAGAATGCCGAGGGTGGCCTGATCGGTTACGGTGGTTTCTATGCCTTCAACATGGCGGTGCGCTACCACTCAAGCAGCCAACTGGACACTCGCTTTGCCCCCCTTATGGCTACGGTCAGTTTGGAGCGTTTTCGGGGGAATTTGGTTTCGTCACCCACACCGACTCGATGGCAATCGATACCGACAACCAGCGCATGCTGGTGAGCGGGCAAGACGTACAGCAGGGCTACCGCCCCCCCTGCATGCTCGCCCTCTCTCTGAAACCGGACCAGTAGTACGCCACGGCAGAAGCGGGCAGGCTTAAAGCATTGCCGCCTGCGGCGTATCCGGGTCGCGTTGCTGGCGGCGGAACTGGCCAGGTGGCAGGCCGTGGATCTGGCGGAAACGTCGAGAGAAGTAGGCTTCGTCCGCAAAGCCACAAAGCCGCGCCACCTCGCCCACTGGGCGGCTGCCGTTGAGCAGGTAGTTGCGTGCGGCGTGCATGCGCCGCTCCAGCACCAGCTCGCTGAAGGTCTTGCCGATTTCCTTGCGCAGCCAGTGGGTCAGGTAGGTCGGCGACAGGTAAGTGGCGGCGGCGACTTTCTGCAGGTTCAGATCGGGGTCGTCGATATGCCGGCGCAGGTAGTCGCTCATGCGGCCCAGCGCGGCGCGGCGGCTGAGCTGGGCCGCGTTGCTGTCGGCCAGTTCGCGCAGCGGCTCGGCATACAGGCCACAGACCTGGCCGATCAGCTGCAGCAACAGGCCTTTGAGGATTTCGCGGGTGCCGAAACGGCGGTTGGCATCCAGCGCACGCATGCGCTCGAGGGTTTGCCGTACCTCGGCAAAGTCCGGGTCACTCAGGTGGAAGTCGAGATGCTCCTGAAAGCGGAACGGCGACAGCTCCGGCGCCTGCAGGATCGACACTTCCTCCAGGTCCATCGGGTCGCAGGCCAGGTGCGGCAGCAGGAACGTCTGGGAGAAATTGATCACCACGAAGTCGCTGTCCTCCGGATGCGGGATCACATGCACCCGGTGCGGCAGGATGAAGGCCAGGGTGTTGCGTCTGAATGGGCGTTGCACGCTGCCGATGTGTTGCACCGTGTCGCCGCCGAGATTGACCTGGATCTGGAAGTACTCATGACGATGCGGCGCGGTCTCGGCGGGACGCCCGCGCTGGTCGCGGATGTAGAAATCCATCAGCTCGCTGCGCTGCTGCATGACATAGGTCGGAACCTCGCGCTTGGGGGGCATGGGCAATCTCCGGGATACAGGCGCTTTAAGTTGTACGACGTCCAAACTCTGCATTTAACCCCTTATGCAAAAACCTGCGCAACCGCAAATCCACGCAGCCCTCTGAAAATGCGCTATTCAGCCAATTTTTCAGGCGAAACCCCGGCTGAGAAATTTCTTGGACAGCACAGCACTGCCCCGCCTCCAATGAAAAAAACGGTCTAAATACCCCGTTGCATTCACCTCGTTGTACGACCACCTTAGAAAAGGGACTGCAGCCCAACCTCTACCAACAACAACAAACGAGGTCGACTCATGTCGAGCACGCCTACCCCCCGCGCCGCGTCGTCGTACACGCTGGACGCGGCCCCCGCCCAGCGCCTGCCTACCCGCCGCCGCTGGTTCATGCTGTCGCTGCTGCTGGTGGCGACCATCATCAACTACGTCGACCGGGTGAACATTTCCATCGCAGCGCCGTTCATGGCCAAAGACCTGGGCCTGGACAAGGTCGAGATGGGCCTGATTTTCTCCGCTTTCGCCTGGACCTACGCGTTGGCCCTGGTACCGGCTGGCTTCATTGCCGACCGCTTCGGCTCACGCCTGACCTATGGCGTGTCGCTGATCAGCTGGTCGGCGGTCACCGTGGCCCAGGGCCTGGCCAGTGGCTTCGCCTCGCTGTTCGGCCTGCGCCTGGCGGTCGGCGCCATGGAGGCCCCGGCCTTCCCGGCCAACAGCCGTGCGGTTACGGTATGGTTCCCCGCTCGCGAGCGCGGCATGGCCAGCAGCATCTACGTATGTGGCCAGTACCTGGGCACCGCGCTGTTCACCGGCGCGCTCCTGTGGCTGGCGACCACCTATGACTGGCGCCACGTGTTCTACAGCACCGGTCTGGTCGGCATCCTGTTCGGTGCAGTGTGGCTGTTCCTGTATCGCGACCCGCTCAACTGCAAGAAGGTCAGCAAGGAAGAACTGGCCTATATCGAGCACGGCGGCGGCCTGGTGAAAAGCAGCCAGGAACGTACGCGCTTCGACTGGCGCCAGGTTGCCGAACTGTTCCGCTATCGCCAGATCTGGGCGATCTGCCTGGGCAAGTTCGCCAGCACTTCGGCGCTGTACTTCTTCCTCACCTGGTTCCCCACCTACCTGATCGAAGAGCGTCAGCTGACGTTGATCAAGGTCGGCATCTTCGCGGTCATGCCGTTCATTGGTGCCACGGTCGGCATCCTCCTGGCGGGCATCGTCTCTGACCTTCTAATCCGCAAGGGCTACTCGCTGTCGTTCGCCCGCAAGCTGCCACTGGTGGTGGGCTCGATGCTGGGCATGTCGATCGTGCTGGTGAACTTCACCGACTCCAATGTGCTGTGCATCGCCGTGCTGACCCTGGCGTTCTTCGCCCAGGGCATCGCCTCGTCGTCGTGGGCGGCGGTATCGGAAGTGGCACCCAAGGAACTGATCGGTCTGACCGGCGGCGTCACCAGCCTGGCCGCGAACATTGGAGGCATTGTCACCCCGATCGTGATCGGCGCGATCGTGCACGCCAGTGGCTCGTTCGCCATGGCGTTCTGGTTCATCGGTGGTGTGGCGTTGATGGGCACGCTGTCTTACTCGCTGCTGCTTGGGAAGCTGTATCGCATCGAGCTGAAGACTGCGGGCTGAGCCAAGGCGTGTATTGACGGTACCGGCCTCTTCGCGGCTAAAGCCGCTCCTACGGGGGGACGGTATTGGCCCTGGGTTTGACGCTATCCCTGTAGGAGCGGCTTTAGCCGCGAAAGGGCCGGTACAGGTGCCTTGGATAGTCCAACCCAACCCCGCTTTCGTCCAACTTTGCCGGCCAGCCGCTGGATACGCTGTCCACTCCAGTACGGAGGATCTAACCATGACCTACCTGTTCAACCCGCCGGCCATCGTCAGCCTGCCGATCCGTGGCAGCGATGCGCGCTTCCCGGTCGGCCGGGTGTTCTGCCTCGGCCGCAACTACCCGTGGCCGGAATCCTACGGCGCGGCGCCGCAGGAGCCTGTGTTTTTCATGAAACCGGCAAGCAACGTGGTCGAGGCACTGGGCGAACTGCCCTTCCCGCCGCAGACCGACGAGTTCTGCCATGAAATCGAGCTGGTCGCGGCCATCGCCAAAGGCGGCGTCAACATCGCCCACGAGCATGCCCTGGAGCACGTGTTCGGCTTTGCCGCCGGTCTGGACATGACCCGTCGCGATCACCAGCGCAAGGCCAAGGCCGAGGGCCTGCCGTGGGAAGGCGCCAAGGTGTTCGAGGCTTCGGCACCGATGACCGCCATCGTTCCCGCCAGCGAATGCGACTGGCCGCTGGATACGTCGCTATGGCTGCAGGTCAATGGCCAGGAGCGCCAACGTGCACACCTCAGCCAGCAGACCTGGGCATTGGCCGAAGTGATCAGCAGGCTGTCTCGCCAACTGCCACTGCGCCCGGGCGACCTGATCATGACCGGCAGCCCGCCCGGCGTGGCACCGCTGAACCCGGGCGACACCCTTCACGCCGGCATCGATGGTATCGGCGAATTGCACCTGCACGTCGGTCCTCGCCCTGCCGGGCATGCCGCCAACGCCGCCTGAACCTGCTGGAGCCTATCGATGAGCCAAAACAAGAAAGTCGCGCTGGTCACCGGTGCTGGCAGTGGCATCGGCCGTGCCGTCGCCCTCGCCCTGCTCGAGGACAACTTCAGCCTGGTCCTCGCCGGGCGCCGCGCCGAACCGCTACAAGCCGTCGTCGAGCAAGCGCTAGCAGCGGGCGGTGAGGCCTTGGCCGTTCCCACTGACGTGCGCGATGAGCAAAGCGTTGCGCAATTGTTCGCCACCATCGAGGAGGTGCATGGCCGCCTCGACGTGATGTTCAACAATGCCGGCATCAACGCCCCCGCTGTCCCCGTCGACGAGCTGCCGTTGGAGAACTGGCGCAACGTCATCGCCACCAACGTCGATGGTGTATTCCTGTGCGCCCGCGCCGCCTTCGGCCTGATGCGCCGCCAGCAGCCGCAAGGCGGGCGGATCATCAACAACGGCTCGATCTCGGCGCACACCCCACGCCCGTTCACCGCACCTTACACCGCCAGCAAGCATGCGGTACTGGGCCTGACCAAGGCGCTGGCGCTGGATGGTCGGCCTTACAACATCGTGTGCAGCCAGGTGGACATCGGCAACGCCCTGACCGAGTTGTCCGAGCGCATGACCCGGGGGGTGCGCCAGGCCAATGGCGAGATCGCCGCCGAGCCGATGCTCGACGTGCGCCATGTGGCCGATGCGGTGCGCTACATCGCTGCGCTGCCGCTCGACGCCAACGTACTGAACATGACCGTGATGGCCAGCAACATGCCATTCGTTGGCCGTGGCTGATCCCTGTTTATGATGGAGTAACCGATGAAACCAGAAGTCCTGCAACTGAGCCCTATCCTGATCCCGCAGATCCGTGAGCGCCTGGAACAGCTGTTCACCGTACACCGCTACTACGAACAGGCCGACAAGGAGGCCTACGTCAGCCAGCATGCTGGCAATATTCGCGGTGTGATCACCGGCGGCCACACCGGCATCAGCCAGGCGCTGATGGCGCGCCTGCCCAACCTCGAAGTGATCGCCGTCAATGGCGTCGGCACCGACGCGGTAGACCTGGCCTATGCCCGCGATCGCGGCATCCAGGTGACGGCGACCATCGGTGCGCTCACCGAGGACGTCGCCGATCTTGCCATCGGCCTGCTGATCGGCTTGTGCCGGGGGATCTGCACCGGTGACCGCTTCGTTCGCGCCGGCCGTTGGGCCACCAGCACCACGCCGCTGGCACCGCTGCCACTGGCCCGGCAGGTGTCGGGCATGCGCGTGGGCATCGTCGGCATGGGCCGGGTCGGTCGGGCAGTAGCGCAGCGGGCGGCAGCTTTCGGTTGCCCGATCCGCTACACCGATCTACAGGCGCTGGATGTGCCCTACGGGTTCGAGGCAGATCTGCTGCAGTTGGCCAAGGACAGCGATGCGCTGATCCTCGCGGCGGCGGCTGACAAGGGCGAGGCGCTGATCAATCGCGACGTGCTTCAGGCGTTGGGCAGCGAGGGGTACCTGATCAACATCGCACGCGGCAAGCTGGTAGATGAGCCTGCGTTGATCGCCGCGCTGCAGGCCGGCGAGATCGCTGGCGCGGCGCTGGATGTGTTTGCCGATGAACCGCGAGCGCCCGAGGCGTTGTTCGAGCGTGAAGATGTGGTGCTGCAACCGCATCGCGCCAGTGCCACGGTACAGACACGCACGCGCATGGGCGAGATGGTGGTGGCCAGCCTGGTGGATGTGTTTGCCGGGCGCACGCCGCAGGGGTTGGTTATCTAGTCGGCTTGTGCTGGCCTCTTCGCGGGCAAGCCCGCTCCCACAGGTCCAACAGCGCCGTATTTGAAGGCGGTGCAGATTCCGTAGGAGCGGGCTTGCCCGCGAAGAGGCCGGCACAGGCAGCAAAGGGGTATCAGGCCACCGCCAGCTCCACCGCCTCCCCCTTCAACCGCACCGGCCACACCCGCAACCTCTGCCCGGCATCCTCCAGGCACTCCCCACTCAGCAGGCTGAAATGCTGCTTGTACAACGGCGCCGCCACCACCAGCTTGCCCTGCACACTGCCCACCAGCCCACGGCCGATGATATTGGCACCGGAGCGCGGGTCACGGTTGTCCACCGCGTATAACGGCTGCGCCTGCCCCGGCAGATAGAACAACGCCACCTGGGCCCCATCGAACCAAACCACGACCCCGGAATCGGCCACTAGGTCTTGCGCCTGGCACACCGTCTGCCAGTTTTCTTGCGTGTTCACAGCAACATTGGCCAGGTTCATCAGACAGCCTCCTCGACAGTTGGGATCAGGTGCAGCGGTGCAGCGGGCCGGCGTTGTTCGCGTTCGCGCACGAAGTGCACGTCCGGGTCGGCGCGTCGGTCGTTGACGAAGGTACGGAAGCGCTTGAGCTTCTCCGGATCGTTGAGGGCATTGGCCCATTCGCATTCATATTGGTCGACCACATGCTGCATCTGCGCTTCCAGCTCGCTGGCCAGGCCCAGGCTGTCGTCGATGATCACCTGCTTCAGGTAGTCCAGCCCGCCTTCCAGGTTTTCACGCCACACCGAGGTGCGCTGCAGCTTGTCGGCCGTGCGGATATAGAACATCAGCACGCGGTCGATCAGGCGTACCAGGGTTTCGTCGTCCAGGTCAGTGGCGAACAGCTCGGCATGCCGCGGGCGCATGCCGCCGTTGCCGCACACGTACAGGTTCCAGCCCTTGTCGGTGGCGATAACGCCGATGTCCTTGCTCTGCGCCTCGGCGCATTCACGGGTGCATCCCGATACCGCGAACTTGAGCTTGTGGGGGCTGCGCAGGCCCTTGTAGCGATCTTCCAGGCGCAGGGCCATGGCGACACTGTCCTGCACGCCGTAACGGCACCAGGTGCTGCCCACGCACGACTTTACCGTGCGGGTCGACTTGCCGTAGGCGTGGCCGGTTTCGAAACCGGCCTCGATCAGTTCGCCCCAGATCAGAGGCAGCTCGTGCAACTGGGCGCCGAACAGGTCGATGCGCTGGCCACCGGTGATCTTGGTGTACAGGTCGTATTTCTTGGCCACCTGGCCGATGACGATGAGTTTGTCGGGGGTTATTTCACCACCGGGAATGCGCGGCACCACCGAATAGGTGCCGTTTTTCTGCATGTTGGCCATGAAGGTGTCGTTGGTGTCCTGCAGCGGCACCAGCGCCGGGTCCATGATCGGCTGGTTCCAGCACGAGGCGAGAATGTTGCCCACCGCCGGCTTGCAGATGTCACAACCCAGATGGCCCTTGCCATGGCGTTCGAGCAGTTCGCTGAAGGTGCGGATACCCTCCACCCGCACCAACCCGTACAACTCCTGCCGGGTGTAGGCAAAGTGCTCGCACAGGCTCTTGTCCACCGCCACGCCGCGGGCCGTCAGCTCGTGCTCGAAGACTTGCTTGAGCAGGGCCGCGCAACCGCCGCAGCCGGTCGCGGCCTTGGTGCAGCCCTTGACCGCAGCCAAGTCGCTACAGCCACTGTCGATCGCGGCGCACACCGCCCCCTTGCTGACGTTGTGGCAGGAGCAGATGGTCGCGCTGTCGGGCAGCGCATCGGCGCCCAAGGCCGGCGCACCACCGCCTTGTGGCAAGATCAGCGCTGCCGGGTCGGCCGGCAGGGCGATGCCGTTCTGGGCGTACTGCAACAGGGTGTCGTAATAGCTGTTGTCGCCGACCAGCACCGCGCCGAGCACGTGCTTGCCGCTGGCATCCACCACCAAACGGCGGTAAGCGCTGTTGGCTTCATCGATGAAGCGATAGCTGCGCGCGCCCGGCGTGGCACCGTGGGCATCGCCGATCGAACCGACATCCACACCCAGCAGCTTGAGCTTGGTCGACATGTCGGCGCCGGTGAACGCCACTGCCGCCTCGCCCATCAGTAGCCCGGCCAGGTTGCGCGCCATGCTGTAGCCAGGGGCGACCAGGCCGAACACGCTGCCGTTCCACGAGGCGCACTCGCCGATGGCGAAGATGCGTGGGTCGCTGCTGCGGCAGTGGTTGTCGATGACCACGCCACCGCGCGCGGCGATGTCCAGGCCGCAACCCCGGCCCAGTGCATCCTGTGGGCGGATACCGGCGGAGAACACGATCAGATCGGTTTCCAGGTGCTCACCACCGTCGAAGTTCATGCGGTAGCGGTAGGTTTCACCAGCACTGACCGACTGGGTGGCGCGCGACAGGTGCACCCCCACACCCAGCGCTTCGATCTGCGCCTTCAACGCGGCACCGCCCTCGCCGTCCAGCTGTACCGGCATCAGCCGTGGGGCGAATTCCACCACGTGGGCTTCCAGCCCCAGCGACTTGAGGGCGTTGGCAGCTTCCAGACCAAGCAGGCCACCGCCGACCACCACCCCTCGGCGGGCACCGGCTGCGGCAGCACGAATGCCATCGAGGTCGTCCAGGGTGCGGTAGACCAGGCGGGCATTGCCGTTGGAGCCTTCGATCGGCGGCACGAAGGGATAGGAGCCGGTGGCCAGCACCAGCTGGTCGTAGCCATAGCGACCTGCGGCAGTGACGACTTCGCGGCGCTCGCGGTCGATCTCCAGCACGGCCTCACCCAGGTGCAGGTGCACGCCATTGGCGTCGTAGAAATCGTGCTCACACAGGGCCAGGGTTTCGGCACAGCTGCCGCCGAAGTATTCGGACAGGTGCACGCGGTCATACGCGCGTTGGCGCTCTTCGCCGAATACCCGCACCTCGAAGCGCTGCAGGGCGCCGCGACTGACCAGTTGTTCGACGCAATGGTGGCCGACCATGCCGTTGCCGACGATGACCAGTCGCTCTCGTTGCCCGCTGCTCGCTGTTGCCTTCATAAGCCGATCCTCGATCAAAAAAAAAGCGCCTGGAGCCGAAGCTCCAGGCGCCTTTGCCTGTATTCATCACGGTAGGGGGCCCGGGTTGATCGCCGTTGATCAGTGGGCTTTGTTGTATCCGAGGTTAAGCAGGGAGCGTGCCAATTGGGTTGCGTGGGTTGCGTGGGTTGCCTGTGTCGGCCTCTTCGCGGGTAAACCCGCTCCTACACTTGCGCTGGGCCCGCCCAGCCAATGCACATTCAAGGTGCACAACACCCCATCTTGGAGCACTTCAGTACACATCGCGCCGATAACGCCGGGCCTTGCTCAAGCCTTCGACATAAGCCGCAGCCGCAGCCGCATCCATCCGGCCATGCTCGGCGACGATCACCCGCAACGCCGCATCCACATCCCTGGCCATGCGCTGCGCATCGCCACACACATAGAAATACGCCCCCGCCTCCAGCCATTGCCACAGCTGCGCACCCTGCTCGAGCATGCGCTGCTGCACATAGATCTTCTCGACCTGGTCCCGCGAGAACGCCGTGTCCAGCCGCAGGTGCCCCGCCGCCTGCCAGGCCTGCAACTGCTCCTGGTAGTAGAAATCGGTCGCTGCGTACTGCTCGCCGAAGAACAGCCAGTTGTCGCCTTTTGCCCCCCGTGCCTCTCGCTCCTCGAGGAACGCACGAAACGGTGCAATGCCGGTACCAGGGCCCACCATGATCACCGGCACGCTGTCGTCCTCGGGCAAGCGAAAGTGCTTCGACACCTGCGGGAAGATCGCCACTTTCTGCACCTGCGCACGGTCGGCAAGAAAGCTTGAGCACACGCCTTTACGTTCGCCATAACGCACCGTCGATACCGTCAGATGCACCTGGCCTGGGTGCGCCAGCGGGCTGGAGCTGATCGAATAGAGCCGCGGCTGCAATGGCTTGAGCAATTCCAGCCAGCTGGCCAGCGGCAACTGCTGGGGGAAGGCGCGCAGCACATCGACCAACTGCCGGCCCCACAGCCAATCTTGCAGCTCGGCCTTGCATTCAGGGTGCAGCAAGCGCTGCAGGTCAGGCGCATTGCTGGCAAATGCCTGCAGTTGTTGCGCAGTGACCTTGGCAATTTCCAGGTGTGTTTGCAGGGCTTCGGCCAATGGCATGGCGCAATGACCTTTAAGCTCGACCATCGCCTGGCCATCGAGCTGCATCAGGGTCAGCAGCTCTTCTACCAGGGCCGGGCAGTTGCGCGGCCATACGCCCAGGGCATCGCCGGCAGCGTAACTGAAGCCGCTGCCGCCCAGGTCGAAGACCAGCTGGCGGGTTTCCTTGCTGGCGCCGGGGCCATTGAGCAGGCGGTTTTCCACTACGGTGGCCATCCAGGGTTGCTGCTTGCTGAACGCCGATACGGGTGCAGGTTCACTCGCCGGAGGCGGCGCTGTGGCAGTGCCCAGTGCAGGCAATAACGCTTCGAGCCAGCCAGCAAAGGCTTCGTCGAAGTCGGGCTCGCAGTCCACCCGCGCCAGCAGGCGATGCCCTCCCAGCTCGGCCAGGCGCTGGTCGAGCTTGCGGCCAAAACCGCAGAACTGGTCGTAACTGGAGTCGCCCAGGGCCAGTACGGCATAGGGCAGCCCGGCGCAGTGAGCGCCCTCCTCGCCCTGCAAGGCCTGCCAGAAGGCCGCGCCGCTGTCGGGCGCGTCGCCATCGCCAAAGGTGCTGGCGATCAACACCACACTGGCAGCACCCTGCAGCTGGCTTGGGCTGACCGCCTCCAGGCAGCTGAGTTGCACGTTCAGACCGGCACCGCGCAGGCGCGCGGCACAGCGTTCGGCCAATTGCTCACCATTGCCGGTCTGCGAGGCCCACAGCACCTGATGCCATGGCGCGGCCTGTGCCGCGATGGGCGCAGTTGCAGGCTGGGCGAACAGCCCGGCCAGCAAACCGTCGACAAACAAGCGACGGCTGGCAGCCAGCGGCGCACTGGCCGGCAGGCGGGGTATGCCCTCGGCGCGGGCCTGGTCCAGGCCCAGCAGGAAACCTTGCAGGTAATGACGCTCTTCTTCGGCCAGCACCGGAACCGGCAGGGTGTGCAGGCCAAGCAGACGGGACAGGGTGGCGGTCGGCATGCGGACAGGCTCTACAGTGGCAGTGTTCAGATCAAGGGCGTCGATGCGCTCGCCTGCGACCCGCTCCAGGGCTACGGCGCAGTGTTTGAAAGCAGGCTGCAGCGACAGCGGGTCGACCGCATCGCAGGTCGCGGCATTGATCGCCAATTGCTCGCCGATCAGGTCGTTCCAGTGAAACGGCGCAAAGCAGTTGCCCGGCATGACCCGGTCACTGATGCGCGCCGGCAACACGGCGTGCCCCCGGCGCGAGCGAACGGCCACCTGGTCCTTTTCAGCGACACCCAGCCGGGCGGCATCCTCTGGGTGAATCTCGAGGTAGGGGCCGGGCTCCAGTTTGTTCAGCGCCGGCACCTTGCCGGTCTTGGTCAACGTGTGCCATTGGTGCTGCACGCGACCGGTATTCAGCACCATGGGGTAGTCATCGTCCGGCACTTCCGCTGCCGGCAACCAGGGCCGGGCAAAGAAGCGCGCCTTGCCGCTGACGGTGGGGAAGGCCAGTGCCGGCCGCCTACCCCGGGCATCGAGCAGTAGCGCCTGGCTGCTGCCGTCGTTGAGGTAGCGCAGCGGGCTACGATGCTGTTCGCTGCCCGGTGCACAGGGCCACTGGCGCGGCTGCGTACGCAATTCGGCATAGCCGATACCGCGCAGGTCATAACCGGTGACAGGGTTGTGGAAGCGGCGTATTTCCTCATACACCGCTTCGGCATTGGGGTAGTCGAAGGCGTCGGCATAGCCCATGGCGCACGCTACGCGGGCAATGATCTGCCAGTCCGGCAGACTTTGCCCGGGGGGCTCGACAGCGCGTGGCATCAGGGTCAGGTTGCGCTCGCTGTTGATCATCACACCCTCGCCTTCGGCCCACAACGCGGCCGGCAGCAGGATGTCGGCGTAGCGGTTGGTTTCGGTGTCGAGGAAGGCGTCCTGGGTAATGACCAGTTCGGCCTTGCGCAGGCCGTCGATCACTTGCTGGCGGTTGGCGACACTGGCCACCGGGTTGCTGCAGATGACCCAGCAGGCTTTCACTTCACCGGCTTTCATCTGCCCGAACAGCGCCACCGTACCCTCGCCGCCCTCGCTGCGCAGGCTGCCGGGTGGCAGTTGCCACTGCCGTTCGACGAACGCGCGGTCATCTTCCACCAACGCTGAGCGCTGGCCTGGCAAGCCGGGGCCCATGTAGCCCATGTCGCGGCCGCCCATGGCATTGGGTTGGCCGGTCAGCGAGAACGGGCCGCTACCGGGGCGGCAGATGGCACCCGTGGCCAAGTGCAGGTTACAGATGGCGTTGCTGTGCCAGGTGCCGTGAATGCTCTGGTTCAAGCCCATGGTCCAGCAGCTCATCCAGTTGTTGGCGCTGCCGATCCATTCGGCGGCCTTGATGATATCGGCCTCGGCCAGCCCGGTGATGGCGGCGACGCGCTCGGGGGTATAGTCGTCGAGGAAGGCCGGCATTTCGTCCCAGCCTTCGGTGTGGCGGGCGATGAAATCGGGGTTGGTGTGGCCGTTGCGATGCAGCAGGTGCAAAAGGCCGTTGAGCAAGGCCATGTCACTGCCGGGGCGCACCTGCAGAAACAGGTCGGCCTTATCGGCGGTTGCGCTGCGCCGCGGGTCGACGACGATCAGCTTCGCACCGGCCTTGACCCGATCAAGCAGGCGCAGGAACAGGATCGGGTGGCAGTCGGCCATGTTGGCGCCGATCACCAGAAATACGTCGGCGTGCTCGAAGTCCTGGTAACTGCCAGGTGGGCCATCGGCGCCAAGCGACAGCTTGTAGCCACTGCTGGCGCTGGCCATGCACAGGCGCGAGTTGGACTCGATATGGCGCGTACGGATAAAGCCCTTGGCCAACTTGTTGGCCAGGTACTGGGCCTCCAGCGACATTTGCCCGGACACGTACAGCGCCACGGCATCCGGGCCGTGCTGGTCGATGATGCCGCGCAGACGCTCGGCGGTGGCAGCGATGGCCTGGTCCATGCTGGTGCGCACTGGCGGCTGGCTGCGTTGCTGGCGCAGGTAGGCGTCGGCCATGCGCCCGCTGGCACTCAGTGGCTGGTGTGCGGTGAGGCCTTTGGTGCATAGGCGGCCAAAGTTGCTCGGGTGCAGCTTGTCGCCGCTGATCTTGCCGACCTTGCCATCGGCAACGCTCATGACGATGCCGCAGCCCACGCCGCAGTAGGGGCAGACGCTGCGTACTTCGCTGTTGGCCATGGGCGGGCTCCTGTGGAAAACGCAAAAAGGCGCCGGCTGCCCCGGCATGCTGATGCAAGCGGGGCAACACGGCGCCTTTGTCGTGAAGTGGTGAGGGCTGTCGACGTTGACAGCCCGGGATGAGGGTAGATCAGCAATTTATGGGCCAGCTATACCGGCCCTTTCGCGGGCATGCCCGCTCCCACAGGGATATCGCAAGGCCTGAGGGCGGCGCAGTACCTGTGGGAGCGGGCGTGCCCGCGAAGAGGCCTGCACAGGTTACGCACCATGCGGTGGCAACCTCACGCTCCCAGGCGCTTTGCTGGGGCAATTTCCAGCATGAGCAACTGCCCTCCCCCCATGTCCCAGGTGATCCTCAAGCCCCCCGCCCAACTCGACCTGATGCGCCGCACCGGCCAGTTGCTGACCCAGGTGTTTGCCAAAATCGACAGCTTCATCCGCCCCGATGTGACCACGATGCAGATCAACGACCGCGCCGAAGCGTTCATCGTCGATACGCTCAAGGCACGGCCGGTGACCGAGGACGGGTTTGAGGTGCTGACGCTGCGGGAATAAGAGTGGCGCAGCTAGCCCCTTGTTGCAGAGGGGCGGAGACGATCGCATGATGCAGAAATAAAAAAAGCGACCCTAAGGTCGCTTTCTTTTTTACTTCCGGGTGTTCAGTGGGCCCTGGAAGTGGAATATGGCGCAGCGGACGGGACTCGAACCCGCGACCCCCGGCGTGACAGGCCGGTATTCTAACCGACTGAACTACCGCTGCGCTATACATCGAGTGGTGGGTGATGACGGGATCGAACCGCCGACCCTCTGCTTGTAAGGCAGATGCTCTCCCGGCTGAGCTAATCACCCATGTCTCTCGGTGTGGCGCGCATTCTACGGGCGACTTGGCGCTCTGGCAAGCACTTATCGAAGTTTTTTCACACTTCGGTCAAACACCAAAAATCAGGCACAAAAAAAGCGACCCTAAGGTCGCTTTCTTTGTTACTTCCGGGTGTTCAGTGGGCCCTGGAAGTGGAATATGGCGCAGCGGACGGGACTCGAACCCGCGACCCCCGGCGTGACAGGCCGGTATTCTAACCGACTGAACTACCGCTGCGCTATACATCGAGTGGTGGGTGATGACGGGATCGAACCGCCGACCCTCTGCTTGTAAGGCAGATGCTCTCCCGGCTGAGCTAATCACCCTTCGTCTCGGTGTGGCGCGCATTCTACGGAGCGCCCCGCACCCTGGCAAGCACTTTTTAAACTTTTTGCAAAAAAAACCTCAGGCCTTTCAAAGACCTAGCGTTGTCGGGCGATTCTTTCGTGCATAAGTCACTGCTGGCCCTCTGACAGGGCTGGCCTCAATTCACCGCTCGGAGAATAATGCCCGCCTTATGCATTAAGGAGAGATTGCCCCTCATGTGGTTCAAGAACCTGCTGACCTACCGCCTGACCCAGGAAGTTCCGTTCGAGCCTGAAGCGCTGGAAGCCGCCCTGGCCAGCAAGCCGGCCCGCCCCTGCGCCAGCCAGGAGCTGACCACTTATGGTTTCGTCGCGCCGTTCGGCAAAGGCGAAGACGCTCCCCTGGTGCATGTCAGCGGCGAGTACCTGCTGATTGCCGCGCGCAAGGAAGAACGCATCCTGCCGAGCAGCGTGGTCAACGACGCGGTCAAGGAAAAGGTCGAAGAGATCGAGACCGAGCAAATGCGCAAGGTCTATAAAAAGGAACGCGACCAGATCAAGGACGAAATCATCCAGGCGTTCCTGCCGCGTGCGTTCATCCGCCGCTCGATGATCTTCGCTGCCATTGCCCCGCGCCTGGGCGTGATCCTGGTCAACTCGGCCAGCGCCAAGCGCGCCGAAGACCTGCTGTCGACCCTGCGTGAAGTGATGGGCTCGCTGCCCGTGCGCCCGGCCACGGTGAAGATTGCGCCAGTGGCCACCATGACCGACTGGGTCAAGTCGCAGCAAGCCGCCGAAGGCTTCTATGTGCTGGACGAGTGCGAGCTGCGCGACACCGCCGAAGATGGCGGTATCGTGCGCTGCAAGCGCCAGGACCTGACCGGCGAAGAGATCCAGCTGCACCTGAGCACCGGCAAAGTGGTGACCCAGCTGGCCCTGGCCTGGCAAGACAAGCTGTCGTTCATCCTCGACGACAAGATGGTCATCAAGCGCCTGAAGTTCGAAGAGCTGCTGCAGGAGCAGGCCGAGCAGGATGGTGGCGATGAGGCTGCGCAGCAGTTCGATGCCAGCTTCCAGCTGATGATGATGACCTTTGCCGAATTCCTGCCGGTGCTGTTCGAGGCGCTGGGCGGGGAAGAGATCCCGCAAGGGGTCTGACGGGTATGAGTTGCGGTGCTGGCTTGAAGCGTTTCTGCCAGCACCGGCCTCTTCGCGGGTCAACCCGCGCCTACGACGGCCTGCGCCCAATCACCAATGTGTGTCCACCCCCGATCAGTTGTAGGAGCGGGTTTACCCGCGAATACGGTAGCGGCGGCAACGGTGAACGACGGGTGGAAATTGGCCAGCAGGCGTGGACTTGCCCGGAAGGCCGCAGATTGGCACCATGGCACCCACTGTGAGGACGACCTCACGACGCACCGCGTGACCATTCCGGGGACGGCCCCATCATTCAAACGATGGAGACACACTCATGTCCTGGATCATCCTGTTTTTCGCCGGCCTGTTCGAGGTTGGCTGGGCCGTCGGCCTCAAATACACCGACGGTTTCACTCGACCACTACCCACTGTCCTTACCGTCGGCGCCATGGTCATCAGCCTGGGCCTGCTGGGCCTGGCCATGAAGGAGTTGCCGCTGGGCACCGCCTATGCCATCTGGACCGGCGTAGGCGCAGTCGGTACGGTCATCGCCGGGATCATTCTGTTCGGCGAGTCCATGGCCCTGGTGCGGCTGGTCAGTGTGGCGCTGATCGTCTGCGGCCTTGTCGGCCTGAAAGTCAGCGCCAGCTAACCCCTATCGCAGAGGGCCGCGCAGGCGGCTGACCTGTTCGCGCAACACCTCGGGCTGCGCCGCCTCCACCGGGATGGCGGCGCCTGCCACGATGGTCACCCGCGACCACAGGCGCTTGAAGAAGCCCTTGGCCGGGTCGCGGCTGAAGAAGCTACCCCACAACCCCTGCAAGGCCAGCGGAATCACCGGTACCGGCGTTTCTTCGAGGATGCGGCTGACCCCACCCTTGAAGACATCGATTTCGCCATCGCCCGTCAGCTTGCCTTCCGGGAAGATGCACACCAGTTCACCATCCGCCAGGTATTCGGCAATGCGCGCGAAGGCCCGCTCGTACGTCGCCTGGTCTTCGTTACGCCCGGCAATCGGGATGGCACCGGCAGTGCGAAACACGAAGTTGAGCACCGGCAGGTTGTAGATCTTGTAGTACATGACAAAGCGGATCGGCCGGCGTATGGCCCCGCCCAGCAGCAACGCATCGACGAACGATACGTGGTTGCACACCAGCAACGCTGCACCTTCGTCGGGGATGCGCTCAAGGTCTCGGTGCTGCACGCGGTACATCGAATGGCTGAGCAGCCAGATCAGGAAACGCATGGTGAACTCAGGCACGATCCTGAAGATATAGGTGTTGACCGCGATATTGAGCAGCGACACCACCAGGAAAAGCTGCGGGATGCTCAGCTTGGCCACGCCTAGCAGGATGATGGTGAGCACCGCCGACACCACCATGAACAAGGCATTGAGGATGTTGTTGGCCGCGATCACCCTGGCGCGCTCGTCCTCGGCCGTGCGGGCCTGGATCAACGCATACAACGGCACGATGTAGAAGCCGCCGAACACACCCAGGCCAATGATTGACAGCAAGATCCACCAGGCCTGGCTCATGCCCAGCAGTGCCAGCCAGTCGTGCGGCGCTGCTGCAGCCGGTACATCACCGGAGTGCCACCACCACAGCAGGCCGAACAGGGTCAGGCCGAACGAGCCGAACGGCACCAGGCCGATTTCCACCTTGCGTCCACTGAGCCGCTCGCACAGCAGCGAGCCCAGGGCAATGCCCACCGAGAACAGGGTCAGCACCAGGGTCACTACCGTGCCATCACCGTGCAGCCAATCCTTGGCATAGGCCGGGATCTGCGTGAGGTAGATGGCGCCGACAAACCAGAACCACGAGTTGCCGACGATCGAACGCGACACCGCCGGCGGCTGGCCCAGGCCCATGCGCAAGATCACCCACGACTGCTTGAAGATGTTCCAGTCCAGCGGCATTTGCGGCGAGGCGGCAGCCGCCCGAGGGATCCAGCGGCTGGCGAGGTAGCCGAGTACCGCCGTGCCGACCACGCCCCCGGCTACCACCGTTGCGTAGCTGTCGGCCGACATCATCATGCCCGCGCCGATGGTGCCGGCGAGGATGGCGAGGAAGGTGCCGGTTTCCACCAGCCCGTTACCGCCCACCAGCTCTTCCTCGCGCAGGGCCTGCGGCAGGATCGAATACTTCACCGGGCCGAACAGCGCCGAGTGGGTCCCCATACCGAACAGCGCCACCAGCATCAGCGCCAGATGGTTGGTGACAAAGCCCAGCGCACCAATCGCCATGATCACGATTTCGGCCAGTTTGATTGCCCGGATCAGCGCATCCTTGGCGAACTTCTCGCCAAACTGCCCACCCAGCGCCGAAAACAGGAAAAACGGCAGGATGAACAGCAAGGCACACAAGTTGACCCAGATCGATCGGTCACCATCGCCCAGGCTGAGCTTGAACAAAATCGCCAGGATCAGCGACTGCTTGAACAGGTTGTCGTTGAAGGCACCCAGCGACTGAGTGATGAAAAACGGCAGGAAACGCCGCTTGCCGAGCAAGGTGAATTGCGAAGAGTGACTCATCGTCCTTGGTCCTGAGGGCTTTTCAATTGGAGGCTCGCCAAGCGCGCCGGGCCACAAATCTGCATGGGAAATGCGCTGGCTGGCAAGCACCGGCTCAGGCATGACCACACAAGCTTGCGTTCAAGGACCTGCTGGCAGTTGCAGCACTGGCGCTAGGTCACTCGAAGCCAAACAACGCCCGCGCGGTATCCAGCAACAGTGCCTGGCGCAACTGCGCCGAACAACCCAAGGCCTCGAACTGTTCGACAGCGGTGCCGAAACTGACCTCCGACTCATGCTGGGTATGCGGCCAGTCACTGCCCCACATCAACCGCTCTGCGCCGTAATGGGCTTCCAGCGCGCACAGCGCCTGACGGGCGAATGGCAGGTTCTCCTCCGGCGAGCCCTGCAGCCTGTAGATGCCGGACACCTTCACCCACACATTGCCCCGACCGCTCAGGGTCAGCAGTTCGGCAAACCCCGGCTGGCCCAGGCCACGGCGGGCATCCGGGCGGCCGAAATGGTCAATCACGATGTCCAGCCCATAGGGCTGCAATGCCCGCACCAGCACTGGAATGTCCGCCACCTGACGGTGCAGTTCCACGTGCCAACCCTGCTCGCCGATGCGCTCCAGCAGGGGCCGCCACTGCGCGCCGGTCAGGTCAGGCATGTCTTGCCCCATGAGGTTGAGGCGTACCCCCCTGACTCCCAACCGGGCCATTTCCGTCAAGGTCGCCCGCTCGACATCCCGCTCCAGCATCACCACCCCGCGCAGTTGCCCTGGCACGGTCTGCAAGGCGCTGAGCAGGTAGCGGTTGTCGGTACCCAGGAAGCTGGGCTGGACCAGTACGCCATGGCTGAAACCATGGGCCCGCAGTTGGCCCAGGTAGTCGCCCAGCGGCGCATCGTAGCTGGGCGCATAACGCCGCTGGGTGGCCAGGTTCAGCCCACGGCTGAACACGTGGGCGTGGCTGTCGATGGCAGTCAGGTGCAAAGCGGGTGCGTCGGGCATGGTTCTCATACAAACAGGTTCAGGTTACTTGGCGACGGCACCGGCCGTTTCCGGCGCAGGTGCAGATTCAAGGTTGCGGCCACGGGTTTCGGGCAGGCACAGGGCTGCGATCACCGCAACGCCATAGGCGATGCCGGCATCGATGCCGATGGCACTGCCCAGCGACATCGACTCGCTCATGTGCCCGACCAGGAACGGGAACACGGCCGACAGCACGCGACCGAAGTTGTAGCAAAAGCCCACCCCGGCGCCGCGCACGTCAGCCGGGTACAGCTCATTGAAAAACGCACCCAGGCTGGCCGGGATGCCGGCGGCGAAAAAGCCCAGCGGGAAGCCGAGGAACAGCATCTGCGTATTGGTCAGCGGGAAGAACACGTAGGCCTGCACGGTCAGTACACAGCACAGGGCGAACAGCAGGATGTTCTTGCGCCTGCCAATACGGTCGATCAGCAGGCCGCTGACCACGCAGCCGCACCAGAAGGCCAGGATGATCACCGCCAGGTAACCGCCCGAGTTCAGCACCGAAAGGTTGCGCTCTGTCTTGAGGAAGGTCGGCAACCAGGTCATCACCGCGTGGTAGCCACCGTGGGCACCCAGGCCGAGCAAGCCACCCAGCAGGGTCACACGCAGCAGTTCAGGGCGGAAGATGCCAGCCATCGACTGCAAGAAGCTGGAAGGGATGGCCTTTTCTTTCTGCAGGCGCTGGAAGCTGTCCGGCTCGGGCACGTTGCGGCGTACCCAGATGATCAGCAGCGATGGCAGCAGACCGACGAAGAACATCACCCGCCAGGCAAACTCCTGCGGCACCAGCGAGTAGATCAGCGTAAACAGTGCCACCGCCAGCCCCCACCCCACAGCCCAGGCACTCTGCACCGTGCCCATGACCTTGCCGCGATACCTGGGGTTGATGGTTTCGGCCATCAGCACAGCGCCGGCTGCCCATTCGCCACCAATGCCAAAGCCTTGCATGGCCTTGACGAACAGCAACGGGTAGAAGCCGGTGACGAACGCCGAAAGGAAGGTGAAGAACGAGAACCAGAGAATCATCCATTGCAGGGTACGCACGCGACCATAGCGGTCGGACAGTGTGCCACCCAGCCAGCCGCCGATTGCCGAGGTCACCAGGGTCAGGCCACTGATCAGGCCGGCATCGCCCTTGGTCAGGGAGAACGCGGCAATCAACGCGGGGATGGCCAGGCCGAACATCTGCACTTCCAGCGCATCGAGCGACCAGCCGCCGAAACAGGCCCAGAATGTCTTGCGTTCCCGTGAGGTGATCTCGCGATACCAGCTGAACATGATTGTTATCCTTCTAGTCGTGGTGTGACGGGCAGGCGAAGCCACTGCGCCGTGGCAGCACGGCGCAGACAGGTAAAAGGGTGAAGCGACCGGTTTAGCGAATGTCGATGCGGTAGCGGAAGTGCTGCGCATGGCCGCGCGAGCGGCGCCATTCCAGAGGTTTGCCGGCGTAATCGCGGGCCAGGCGCTCGATCACGACCACCGGGCTGTCGGCCGGCAGTTGCAGCAAGCGGCCATGCACCGCGTCGACCGCTTCGGCGGTCAGGGTTTCTTCGGCGTAGGCGACCACCTGACCGCACAGCGCTTCGTAGATCGGGTACAGCAGCGGGCCCTCGCTGTTCAGATCCACGTCCAGCAGCGGCTGGAAGGTTTGGCGCGGCAGCCAGATTTCTTCGGCCAGCACCGGCTGGGCGCCGAGCAGACGTGTGCGAATGATGCGGATCACTTCTGCCTCCCCTGCCAGGCCCAATGCCTCGGCCACCGCGGAAGGCGCCGGCAGCGACTCGATGGAGAGAATGCGGCTTTCCGGCACTATGCGCTCGCCATTGGCGGCCTCGAAACGGAAGAAGCGGAACAGCGACGACTGGAACTGTGGGCGGCGAATGAAGGTGCCGCGGCCCTGCTGGCGCTCCAGCACGCCTTCGGCCACCAGGACATCGACGGCCTTGCGCACGGTACCGATCGACAGGTCGAACTCGGTGGCCAAGGCTGCCTCGGTCGGGATCGCTTCCCCCGGGCGCCAGCGGTTGTTGGCAATTTGCGCGACCATGTGATCGCGCAGTTGTTGGTAGCGGGGCAGTCGAGCATCACCGGTCAATGGGTGCATGGGTCTCGCTCTCGTCTTGTTATATAAACATATATATGAATTTTTCGAGAGTATTCCCTGAGCCTGACGGGCTGTCAATCCTCCGCCTGTCGCCCTTTGGTAGGCGAAACGTCCTTGTGTCGGGAGGACCGCATGTGGCTTATGCTTGTGCTCGGCAAACCCGCACAACAAGGACGTGGCAATGCTCGCCGCCATAAAACGCTACCCGCACACCGTTCGCCTGCTGCTCACCACCACCTTCACGCTTACCGTCGCCCGTGCCCTCACCCTGCCCTACCTGGTGGTTTACCTGGCCGACAATTTCCAGCTGCCGATCAGCCAGATCGGCCTGCTGATCGGTGGCGCGCTGATCGTTGCCTCGCTATTGAGTCTGTACGGTGGCCATCTGGTCGACACCTTGAGCAACCACACGCTGGTCAGCGCCAGTACCCTGCTGTTCGCCCTGGCCTTCGTCGGCGCGGTCGCCAGCCGTTCGGCACTGCCGTTCTTCTTCTGTCTGGTGTTGATCAACCTGGCCCTGGCAGTGGTCGATATCGCCGCCAAGGCAGGCTTCTGCGCGTTACTGCCGGTGGATGAGCGGGCCGAGGTGTTCGCCATCAAGTACACCCTCAGCAACGTCGGCTACGCCGCCGGCCCGTTGCTGGGCGTGGCCATGCTTGAACTGAACGACCATGTGCCGTTCCTCGCCTCTGCCCTGCTTGGCCTGGCCATGTGCCTGGCTTATTGGCGCCTGGGTGATCGCAGCCTGCAGGCCAGCGCGCCGGACAAGCCTGCGGCCGGCTTCGGCCAAGTGGCGCTGGGGCTGGCGCGGGATCGTCGGCTGGTGTGCTTTACCGTGGGTGGGGTGCTGAGCGCGGTGGTGTTCGGCCAGTTCACCGCCTACCTGTCCCAGTACCTGGTGGTCACCAGCAACCCGGCCGAAGCGGCACGACTGATCGGCTATCTGGTCACCACCAACGCCGTGACGGTCATTGCCTTGCAGTACCTGATTGGCCGGCGTATCAGCCGCCAGCGCCTGATGCCGTGGCTGTTGGCCGGCATGGGCCTGTTCATCGTCGGCTTGCTGGGTTTTGCGCTGGCAGGCTCGGTACTGGCCTGGTGCCTGGCGATGCTGGTGTTCACGCTGGGCGAAATCATCGTGATCCCGGCCGAGTACATGTTTATCGACCTGATCGCACCGGAGCACTTGCGCGGGGTGTATTACGGCGCGCAGAACCTGTCCAACCTGGGGGCGGCGCTGGGGCCGGTGATGGTGGGGTTTGCACTGGTACACCTGTGGCCAGGGGCAGTCTTCTACCTGCTGGTGTTGTCGGTGATACTGGCAGGGGTGTTCTATTGGTTGGGTACCCGCAGGGGTTGATGTTGCCTGTTCCGGCCCATTCGCGGGTGAACCCGCTCCTACAACCATCGTCTGCGCTGACGAAGCGGCACTTGCGTGCCAGACTGATTGATCGGGACCGCGTTACCTTTTTGCTTCGGAGTCTTCATGTCGTTGTCCAGCGGGCTGATCGCCGTGGTCGCCCTGGCCTATATGGCCATCATGTTCGCCATCGCCTTCTATGGCGACCGCCGCAGCACGCCATTGCCGCCAAAGCTGCGTGCCTGGGTGTACAGCCTGTCGCTGGCCGTGTACTGCACCAGCTGGACCTTCTTCGGCGCGGTCGGCCAGGCCGCCGAACAGCTTTGGGC
The DNA here is from genome assembly GCF_029840855.1 of Pseudomonas sp. GD03862. Lineage (NCBI taxonomy): Bacteria > Pseudomonadati > Pseudomonadota > Gammaproteobacteria > Pseudomonadales > Pseudomonadaceae > Pseudomonas > Pseudomonas sp. GD03862. The sequence goes on along the minus strand of NZ_JAOCDI010000037.1, from coordinate 4,953 downwards.
GTTCCTGCCCATCTACCTGGGCCCGGTACTGCTGCTGATCTTCGCCCCTTGGGTGCTGCAGAAGATGGTGCTGATCAGCAAGCAGCAGAACATCACCTCGATCGCCGACTTCATTGCCGCGCGCTACGGCAAGTCGCAGACCCTGGCAGTGGTGGTGGCACTTATCTGCCTGGTCGGCGTGCTGCCGTACATCGCCTTGCAGCTCAAGGGCATCGTACTGGGCGTGAACCTGCTGATCGGCGCCAACGCCGACGCCACCGGCACCCGCGTGCAGGACACCGCGCTGGTGATATCGCTGGTACTGGCGCTGTTCGCCATCGTCTTCGGTACCCGCAGCCTGGATGTGACCGAGCACCACCGCGGCATGGTCCTGGCAATTGCCTTCGAATCGCTGATCAAGTTGCTGGCGTTCCTTGCCGTGGGCATCTTCATCGTTTTCAACCTGTATGACGGTTTCGACGACCTGTTCAGCCAGGCCCGCCAGTCGATCCACTTGCAGGACTATTGGAAAGAAACCATCAATTGGCCTTCCATGGTGGTGCAAACCGCCGTGGCGATGATGGCAATCATCTGCCTGCCCCGGCAGTTCCACGTTACCGTGGTGGAGAACATCGAACCGCAGGACTTGCGCCTGGCGCGCTGGGTATTCCCGATGTACCTGGCACTGGCCGCGCTGTTCGTGGTGCCGATTGCCCTGGCCGGGCAGATGCTGCTGCCCGGCACGGTGATCTCCGACTCGTTCGTCATCAGCCTGCCCCTGGCCGAGGCGCACCCGAGCCTTGCCCTGCTGGCGTTCATCGGCGGTGCCTCGGCGGCCACCGGCATGGTGATCGTCGAGGCCGTGGCGTTGTCGACCATGGTGTCCAACGACATGCTGCTGCCCTGGCTGCTGCGCCGCAACAACGCCGAGCGGCCTTTCGAAGCGTTCCGCCACTGGATGCTTTCGGTACGCCGGGTAACCATCGTGGTGATCCTGCTGCTGGCCTATGTCAGCTACCGCCTGCTGGGTTCCACCGCCAGCCTGGCGACCATCGGCCAGATTGCCTTTGCCGCTGTGACCCAGCTCACCCCAGCCATGCTTGGCGCGCTGTACTGGAAGCAGGCCAACCGTCGCGGTGTGTTCGCCGGCCTGGCCGCTGGCATTTTCCTGTGGTTCTACACCTTGGTGCTGCCGATTGCCGCGCACAGCCTGGGCTGGTCGTTGCAGTTGTTCCCTGGCCTGGCGTGGCTGCACGGCAACCCGCTGAACCTGCCGATCAGTCCACTGACCCAAGGTGTGGTGCTGTCACTGGCGGGCAATTTTACCCTGTTCGCCTGGGTTTCGGTGCTGTCGCGCACGCGGGTTTCCGAGCACTGGCAGGCCGGCCGGTTCATTGGCCAGCAGACCAGCGCGCGGCCCAGCAGCAAGCCGCTGCTGGCGGTGCAGATCGACGACCTGCTGACCCTGGCCTCGCGCTTTGTCGGGGAAGAGCGCGCACGGCAGAGCTTCATCCGCTTTGCCTACCGCCAGGGCAAAGGCTTCAACCCTAACCAGAACGCCGATGGCGACTGGATCGAGCACACTGAGCGCCTGCTGGCCGGGGTGCTCGGTACCTCGTCGACCCGCGCGGTGGTCAAGGCGGCCATCGAAGGCCGTGACATGCAACTGGAAGACGTGGTGCGCATCGCTGACGAAGCCAGTGAGGTGCTGCAGTTCAACCGCGCCCTGCTGCAAGGCGCCATCGAGAACATCAACCAAGGCATCAGCGTGGTCGACCAGAACCTGCACCTGGTGGCCTGGAACCGCCGCTACCTTGAACTGTTCAACTACCCGGACGGGCTGATCAGCGTAGGGCGGCCGATTGCCGACATCATCCGCTACAACGCCGAGCGCGGCCTGTGCGGCCCCGGCGAGGCACAGGTGCATGTGGCGCGGCGGCTGCACTGGATGCGCCAGGGCCGCGCGCACTCCTCCGAGCGGCTGTTCCCCAATGGCCGGGTGATCGAGCTGATCGGCAACCCGATGCCGGGCGGCGGCTTTGTCATGAGCTTCACCGACATCACCCCGTTCCGCGAGGCCGAGCAGGCCCTGCGCGATGCCAACGAACGCCTTGAGCAACGCGTGGCGGAGCGCACCCACGAACTGTCGCAGTTGAACCAGGCGCTGTCCGAAGCCAAGAGCCAGGCCGAAGCGGTGAGCAAGTCCAAGACCCGCTTCCTGGCCGCCGTCAGCCATGACCTGATGCAACCGTTGAACGCCGCACGGCTTTTCTCTGCCGCCTTGTCGCAACAGGCCGAGGGCATGAACGAAGAGGCCCGGCAGTTGGTACAGCACATGGACAGCTCGCTGCGCTCGGCTGAAGAGCTGATCAGCGACCTGCTGGACATCTCGCGCCTGGAAAACGGCAAGATCACCCCGGATGCCAAACCCTTCGCCCTCAATGAGCTGTTCGACACCCTGGGCGCCGAGTTCAAGCTGCTGGCGGCCGAGAAAGGCCTGGAGTTCCGCCTGCGCGGCAGCCGCCTGCGGGTGGACAGCGACATGAAACTGCTACGCCGGGTGCTGCAGAACTTCCTCACCAATGCCCTGCGCTACGGCAAGAGCCCGATCCTGCTGGGCGCGCGCCGACAGGGCGAGCGCCTGTGGCTGGAGGTCTGGGACCGTGGCCCGGGCATTGCTGACGACAAGCTGCAAGTGATCTTTCAGGAGTTCAAGCGCCTGGACAGCCACCAGACCCGCGCCGAGAAGGGGCTAGGCCTGGGCCTGGCCATCGCAGACGGTCTGTGCCGGGTGCTGGGGCATCCGCTGGAGGTGCGCTCATGGCCAGGCAAGGGCACGGTGTTCCGCGTCAGCGTACCGATTGCACGCCAGGCCGCCGCGGCGCCAAGCACGCCCGTGGAACAACAGGGCGGCCAGCCACTGGCGGGGCTGCAAGTGCTTTGCGTGGACAACGAAGACAGCATCCTGATCGGCATGAACAGCCTGCTGAGCCGCTGGGGTTGCCAGGTATGGACCGCGCGCAACCAGGCCGAGTGCGAAGCCCTGCTGGCCAAAGGCATGCGCCCGCACCTGGCATTGGTGGACTACCACCTGGACGACGGCGAGACCGGCACCGGGCTGATGGGCTGGCTTCGAGCACGGCTGGGTGAGCCGGTACCCGGTGTAGTGATCAGCGCCGACGGCAGCAAGGAAACCATCGCTCTGGTACATGCATCAGGGCTGGACTACCTGGCCAAACCGGTCAAGCCTGCGGCCTTGCGCGCCCTGCTCAATCGCCATCTGAGCCTGGCTCAGTAACCGCTACCTCGGGCAGCGCCTCATCGGACAGCGCCCGCTCCAGCAGGTCTGCCGGCAAGCTCTTGCTGGCACGGGCGCCCAGCAGCTTAAGCTGCTCGCTGCGGCTGACCAGGTTGCCACGCCCTTCGCACAGCTTGTTGCGCGCTGCCGCATAAGCCTTGTCCACCTGCTGCAAGCGGCTGCCCAGTTCGTCCAGGTCCTGGATGAACAGCACGAACTTGTCGTAGAGCCAGCCGGCACGCTCGGCAATTTCGCGGGCGTTCTGCCCTTGACGCTCCTGCTTCCACAGGCTGTCGATAACCCGCAAGGTGGCCAGCAACGTGGTAGGGCTGACAATCACGATCTGCCGGTCGAAGGCCTCCTGGAACAGGTTCGGCTCGGCCTGCAGGGCCGCCGAAAAGGCCGCCTCGATGGGCACGAACAACAACACGAAATCCAGGCTGTGCAGGCCTTCGAGGCGGCTGTAGTCCTTGCTCGACAGGCCTTTGACGTGGCTGCGCAGCGACTGCACATGCTGCTTGAGCGCAGCTTCGTCGTTGCCGGCAACGAACTGCTGGTACGCCGTGAGGCTGACCTTGGCGTCCACCACCACCTGCTTGTCGCCGGGCAGCATGATCAGCACATCCGGCTGGAAACGCTCGCCATCGGCGCTTTTCAGGCTGACCTGGGTCTGGTATTCGCGGCCCTTTTCCAGGCCGGCATGTTCCAGCACACGTTCGAGGATAAGCTCACCCCAGTTGCCTTGGGTCTTCTGGCCCTTCAAGGCCTGGGTAAGGTTGGTGGCTTCGTCGGACAGGCGCAGGTTGAGCTGTTGCAGGCGCTCCAGCTCCTTGCCCAGCGAGAAGCGCTCGCGGGCCTCTTGCTGGTAGCTTTCCTCCACGCGTTTTTCGAAGGCCTGGATGCGCTCCTTGAGCGGGTCGAGCAACTGGCCAAGGTGCTGCTGGCTGGTCTGGGCGAAGCGCTGCTCGCGTTCGTCGAAGATCTTGGTGGCCATGTCGGCGAACTGGGCGCGCAAGGTGTCACGGGCCTCCTGCAGGTCTTCCAGGCGTTGCTGGTGGCTTTCCTGCTGTTCACGCAGCTCTGCGTCCAGGCGCGCGGTTTGCGCCTCCAGGCGACGCAGTTCGGCTTCGCGGTTGGCGCGCTCAAGGCTCCAGGCGTGGGCGGCGTCACGGGCGTTGTCGCGATCGATCTGCAGCAGCTCCAGCTCACGGCTTTGGGCGGCCAACTGGGCCTGCTTGACGGCGTTGGCCTCACTGAGGTCGCTGACCTCGTCGCGACTGGCGTCCAGTTGCGCCTGCAGGCCGGCCTGGGCCAGCTGGGCTGCATTGAGGCGTTCTTCGAGCAAGGCCTGCTCAGCTTGCCGGGCGCCTTGGCGGCGCTGCACCTGCATGACCCACACCAGGCAGGGTATTGCGCCTGCCACCAAGCCCAGCAGAATGCTGGCCAGATCCACTGTCATGCTTACCCCGAACGCTCTGATGCAAATTGAGTGCAGCTTATCAGCCTGATGGGTGTGTTGCCTGCATCCGCCTCTTTGCGGGCAAGCCCGCTGCGCAAGCCTGAAAGAAAAGCCCGCACGGTCGCCCGTAGGAGCGGGTTCACCCGCGAAGAGGCCGGCCCTGCTGGCCAATTTCCACCCGCCGTTCACCGTCGCAGCCGCCACCGTATTCGCGGGT
>NZ_JAOCDI010000036.1:0-56246 GCF_029840855.1 Pseudomonas sp. GD03862 | reverse complement strand
AAGCCCGCCATGTGCGGGCTTTTTGTTGTGTGCGAAAAATACGTCAGTGCGCGGCTTCAGCCTCGATGGGCACCTGCAACTCCTGCAAACCGAGTCAGGCGCTCAGGCGGGAGGTGACTTCGCCCAACTGCCCTGACAAACCATGCAGGCGCTGCCCCGCCTGCTCGGTATGCTGCACCGCTTCCTGGTTGGCCGTGGCAATCCGGGTAATTTCGATCAGGTTGCGCGAGATATCTTCGGCCACGCTGGTCTGCTCCTCGGCCGCTGTGGCGATCTGCCGGTTCATGTCGCGGATCGCCTCCACCGCCTGGGTGATACGTTGCAGCATCTGCCCGGCCTGCTCGACCTGCTCAGCCCCTTCCTGGCTACGTTGCTGGCCACTTTCGATGGCCTTGACCGCCTCCACAGCCCCCGACTGTACCGCCTCGATGATCTGGTGAATTTCTGCAATCGACGCTGCCGTGCGCTGGGCCAGGCTGCGCACTTCATCGGCGACCACCGCAAAACCACGCCCGGCTTCGCCAGCACGGGCCGCTTCGATGGCCGCGTTAAGCGCCAGCAGGTTGGTCTGTTCAGCAATGCCGCGGATCACTTCCAGCACTTTGCCTATCCGTGTGCTGTCATGCTCCAGATCGCGAATTACCGTTGCCGTGCCGGCGATTTCGCGGTTGACCAGCCCGATGATGTCGATGGTCTGCTGCATCACCTGCTCGCCGGCCTGGGCGCTGTGGTCGGCGTCATCGGCCGCGCGGGCAGCCTCGGCGGCGTGGCGAGCGACCTCTTGGGCAGTGGCGGACATTTCGTGCATGGCCGTGGCTACCTGGTCGGTACGCTGGAACTGGTCATGAGTACCGCGGGCCATGTCACCGGCAATACTGCGCAACTGGCCGCTGGCACCTTCCAGCTCCTGAGCGTTGTCCTGCAGCCGGCCGACGGTATCGGCAAGGAAGTCACGCAGGGTGTTGGCCGCCCGCGCCAGACGCCCCAGCTCATCCTCCCGACGGCTGTCGACCCGGGCAGCAAAGCTGCCTTGGCTGAGCTGCGCGACGTACTCGATCAACTGGCGGATCGGCTCGATCAGGCTACGGTTGACCAGCCACAGGCTGAGCAGCCCCACCAGCACCGCAGAAGCCAGCATCACCAGCAGGCCCAACCATACCGTGCGCTCGGCACTGGCATTGATGCTGGCTGCACGCTGGCGAGCATCGGCGCGCAGTTGCTCGACCAGTTCGCTCATTTGCTCACTGGCGGCACGGTCCACGCCTTTGACCGCCCGGTCGCCCGCTACCGGGTCGCCGCCTGCCGCCAGGAACGCCTGGCGGCCTTGTGCATAGGCCTGGCCCAACTGGCGGTGGCTGTCGCGCAATTGCTGCAGCGACGCCTTGAGCCTGGCATCACTGTTGTCGATCAATTGCCCGAGCAGTTGTTGTACTTGCTCTTCGCGGGCCTGGAACTGCTGCCAGTACTTGTCCATTTCCGCAGGCTGGCGCCCTCGCAACAGCACGTTCTTCCATTCCTGCACCTGGATCTTGAACTGCAGGTTGGCTTCGTCAATCAATTGCGAGGCCCGCAGCGGCCCGTCGACCAGCTCGGCGTAGCCACGCACGCTGGACGACAGGAACTGGAAACACACCAGGGCGATCAGCAGCATCGCCAGCACACTGCCGCCGAGCAGCGAGAGAATTTGCACTCTGAGGGATTTACGCAACATCGAGGGTCTCGGAACCAGAGGGAGTAGGCAGAGGCCGCTGTACAGCCTCATTACTGGCAGGCCAAAAAAAAGCTGCCATCACGCAATGGCAGCCAGGTCGAGCACTTACGCAACAGTTGAGGCAAATCTTCTCAGGCAATTACTACAGAAATGTTACAAAGCCACGACACGCTAGCCCGTGGTGAACTGCAGCGCTGCCAGCCGCGCATACAACGGGCTGTCCTCGATCAACTGACGGTGGGTGCCCACCGCCACCAGTCGGCCCTGGTCGATGACCGCGATGCGCTCGGCATGCTGCACCGTGGCCAGGCGATGGGCGATCACCAGCGTGGTACGGCCGGCCATCAGGCTGGGCAGCGCTTGCTGGATCAAGTATTCACTTTGTGCATCAAGGGCACTGGTGGCTTCGTCCAGCAACAGGATCGGCGCATCGACCAGCAAGGCCCGGGCAATCGCCAGGCGCTGGCGTTGCCCGCCGGAAAGGCCGATGCCGCCCTCCCCCAGCTGGGTCTGGTAGCCTTGGGGCAGTTGCCGGATGAATTCGTCGGCATGGGCGCCACGGGCCGCTGCTTCGACTTCAGCCAAGGTCGCCTCGGGCCGGCCATAACGAATGTTGGCCTCCACCGTGCCACGGAACAGCGAGGGGTTTTGTGCCACCAAAGCGAACTGCCGGCGTAGCTGGTCGGGATCAAATCCGGTAACCGGCTGGCCATCGAGCAGGATGCGCCCTTGCTGTGGGTCGTAAAAGCGCAGCAACAAATCGAACAGGGTCGACTTGCCTGCCCCGGAAGGGCCAACCAGGGCGACGGTCTGCCCGGGCTCGATGGTCAGGCTCAGGCCGTCGACAGCTGCCACCGTGGGCCGTGAGGGGTAAGCGAACACCACCTGCTGCAGTTCGATACGCCCGCTGGCCCGCTGCTGTGGCAGCTGCTGCGCCTCGGCGGGCGGCAGGATGGCACTGCGCGCGGCCAACAGTTCGGCAATGCGCTCGGCGGCACCCGCGGCCCGTTGCAGCTCGCCGATCACCTCACTGAGGGTACCGAAGGCGCTGCCGACGATCAGGCTGTAGAACACGAATGCTGCCAGCTCGCCTGCGGATATACGCCCGGCGATCACATCCATGCCGCCGACCCACAGCATCACCCCCACCGCCCCCAACACCAGCACGATCACCAGGGTAATCAGCCAAGCACGCTGTGTAATCCGCTTGCGGGCAACAGTAAACGCTGCTTCGACCGTATCGGCGAACAGTTCGCGGTCGTGCGCCTGGTGGTTGTAGGCCTGCACGGTCTTGATCTGCCCCAGCGTCTCAGCCACGTAGCTGCCCACATCGGCGACCCTGTCCTGGCTCTGCCGCGACAGGCTGCGCACACGACGGCCGAACAACAGGATCGGTGCCAACACCAGCGGCAGCGTTACCACCACGATGCTGGTGAGCTTGGGGTTGGTGATGAACAGCAATACCACACCGCCAATGACCATCAGCGCGTTGCGCAGGAACATCGACAGCGATGAACCGATCACTGATTGCAGCAAGGTGGTGTCCGCAGTCAGCCGAGACTGGATCTCGGAGCTGCGGTTGTCCTCGAAAAAACCTGGGTGCAGGCCGATCAGGTGATCAAAGACGGCACGACGGATATCGGCCACACAACGCTCGCCAATCCACGACACCAGATAGAAACGGCTGAAGGTACCCACCGCCAGCGCCAGCACCAGCAGCAGGAACAGCCCGATGGTCTGATTGAGCTGGTGCGCGGAGCGGGTCATGAAGCCTTGATCCACCAGCAGGCGGATACCTTGGCCCATCGACAGGGTGATGGCAGCGGTGACCACCAGCGCCAGCAATGCCAGCAGCACTTGGCGGCGATAAGGGCGAACGAACTGCCAGGCCAGGCGCAAGGCGCGGCGTTGGCGCGGGGAAACCGATTCGGGCATGGCGACGACCACAAAGGGTGGGGAAGCGGCAGCCTACCACTCATCCCGGTCGGGAGACTGCATGAAGGTTGCTATAACGCATCGATCTAAACAGCTTATGGAGCTTTCACAGGGTTTCTGCTGGACTGTTGCTGCCGTGACCCGGAAGCTGTCACAGGCCAGTCACGGCGCAGGGCTACCCTGAGCTTGAACCTGAAGAGGAGACAGTGCATGAGCTTGCAGCATGGCAGTGATAACCAGAAGCCCCAGACCTCCCCGCAACCGCAAGTATGCGGTTCGATCATCGACGCCAAGGGGCGCGAAGTGCCGATCACCGAGCAGATGATCCAGCAGGCCTGCAAGGCCCTGGAAGAAAGCCGTGTCGAGCGCGTACGCAAAGGTTGATCGGCGAATTCTTTGCAACCCGGCGCTTGCGCCGGGTTTTTATCTGCCCAGGCAGTGGGCTTGGCCGCCCCAACAGGCAACCGCACCTACCTGCAAGATCAAGACAAGGCTTGCTTAGACCAACACCCCACCCAAGGCACTGACCAACTGCGCCAACTGCGGCGCCTCCCCGTGCAAGCGCACGGCCAGCCCCTCGATCTCGCGCCTTGGCGGGTATTGCTTGCGCAACTGGTCGAACGCCGCCCGCTGTTGCTGCGGATCATCGCTCAGGCTACGGCGGAAATCGGCATCATCACGGCGCGGGTCATACACGGCGCGACACAGGGTGGCCATGGCCCAGGACAGGTCGGTGCTGGCATCCAGCTCGATCTGCGCCAGCGGTGGCTTGGGCAGCAGCTCGGCCAGTCGCACCTGCTCGTTCACACTCAAGTAGCGGCAAAGCGCCTGGTAGATCTGCGCCGTGCCACGCTGGCGGCCATCGAGGCTATAGCCGGCAATGTGCGGCGTAGCGAGGGTGCACAGGTCGGCCAACGTCAGGTCGACCTGCGGCTCCCCTTCCCACACATCCAGCACCGCGTGCACGTCTTCACGGTCCAGCAGCAGCTCGCGCAGGGCCACGTTGTCCACCACCGGGCCACGGCTGGCGTTCAACAGCCAGGCGCCCGGGCGCAACTGTGCCAGCTGCGCCTGCCCCAGCAGGTGCCAGGTCGGGTGCTGGCCGCCGCGTTGCAACGGGGTATGCAAGCTGATCACATCGCACTGCTGCAGGATGGTTTCGAGGCTGACGTAGTCGCCGCCCTCGGCGGCCTGACGCAACGGGTCGCACACCAGCACCTTCCAGCCCAGGCCATGCAGCACCCGCACGAGGCGGCCACCCACTTCACCCGCGCCCACTACGCCATACACGCGCTCAGGCAATGCCACGCCATCCAGTTCGGCCAGGGTCAGCAGGCTGCCCAGCACGTAATCGACCACGCCGCGGGCATTGCAGCCAGGTGCGCTGCTCCAGTGGATGCCAGCTTCTGCAAAGTAGTCCAGGTCCAGGTGATCAGTGCCGATGGTGCAGGTGCCGACAAAGCGTACACGGCTGCCTTCGAGCAGCTGACGGTCGACCTTGGTCACCGAGCGCACCAGCAGGATATCGGCGTCCTTGACGCTGGCAGCATCGAGGCTTCGGCCGGGGTAGCGGCGAATTTCACCGAAACCCTGGAAGAAGGCATCGAGCAGCGGGATGTTCTCGTCGGCAACTATCAGCATGGCGCTCTCCTGTCTGGGGAGCGCAGTGTAGGCGCAACGCCGGGCGTGTTCCAGAGCGATTCAGTCGGCTTTCTTGCGGATCCAGTACAGGAAAGTGCCGGCGTCCTCTTGCTGTTGCAGCAGCTCGTGGCCGAGGAAGTTGCAGAACTTGGGGATGTCGCGGCGGGTCGACGGGTCGGTGGCGATGACCTTGAGCAGGCCGCCGGCGGCCAGGTTGCGTACGTGCTGGTGCAGCATCATCACGGGTTCCGGGCAGTTCAGGCCGGTGGCATCGAGGATGGCGTCGGGGGTGAAATCGGTCATGGGGGGCTCCGAAAATGATCGCTATTGTCGCGCATAGCGCGACGCGGTCCAAGCACGGCTTTCAAACCCAGAGCTCTTGATCTTGATCTTGATCTTGATCTTGATCTTCGCGACTTCAGGAGGCCGAACGCAGGCCTTGCGGAGGGAGGTGACGGGCATGGATGCCCGTCAAGCGCTGGGCCCCAGGATGGGGCCTGCAGCGCGGTCCTCCCGGGAGCGAGGCCGGAGAGAGGGAACCCCGGAGCGCAGCGCAGGGGCCGGATGATGGGAGCGCAGCGTTTTTTGGTTACTTTTTGTCGCGTTTGACAAAAAGTGACTCGCCGTAAGGGCGAAAAGGTGAGTCAGCGTCGCCATCGCAAACGGACGGTTCGCTGAGTCAAAACAGACGAATTTGCTTCTTGCTTCTTGCTTCTTGCTTCTTGCTTCTTGCTTCTTGGATGTGAGCATCCACATCAAGTAGGTATTCATTCGCGAAGGTGGCGCGTAGTCACCTTTCCGCCCTTACGGCGGGTCCCTTTTTGTCGTGGCAAAAAGGAACCAAAAACCGTCGGCTCCCATCATCCGGCCCCTGCGCTGCGCTCCGGGGTCCCCTCGCTCCGGGCTTGCTCCCGGGAGGACCGCGCTGCAGGCCCCATCCTGGGGCCCAGCGCTTGACGGGCATCCATGCCCGTCACCTCCCTTCGCAAGCCCTGCACTCGGCCTCCTGAAGTCGCAATCTGCGTCGCCTGAACTATCGCGCGCTTAGATGCAACAGCAAAAGCAGAAGCAGACACAGGCGCAGAAGCAGAAGCAGAAGCAGAACGACGCGCTGGCCTCAGCGTGGCTTCAAGTCGAGCCGCCGCAGGTGGCACGTCACTTCCTCGCGGTCGTGGTACAGCTGCTTGCAGGCAATCGACACCCTGATCTTGCGTGCCTTGAATGTTGCCTCCATACGGTCGAGCAGGCGCCGTACTTCGGCATAACGCTGCTTCATCGGCAACTTCAGGTTGACCACCGCCTCGCGGCACAGCCCCTCACCCAGCCAGGTTTCAATCAGCGAGGTGGTACGCGCCGGCTTCTCGACGATATCGCACACCATCCAGTCTACCGGCTGCTTCGGCTGCCAGGTAAACCCATCGGCCATCAAGTGCTGGACCAGGCCGGTGTCCATCAGGCTTTCGGCCATCGGCCCGTTGTCGATGGCTGTCACCAGCATGCCACGGCGCACCAACTGGTAGGTCCAGCCACCCGGCGAGGCTCCCAGGTCGACGCCGGTCATGTCATCACCCAGGCGCTGCTCCCACTGCTCACGCGGGATGAACTGGTGCCAGGCTTCTTCCAGTTTGAGCGTCGAACGGCTAGGTGCCTCACGAGGAAACTTCAGGCGCGGGATGCCCATGGGCCACAAGGCGCTGTTGCTGGCCGATGCAACGCCGACAAATACCCGCCGGCCGCTGATGAAGGTCAGCAGCAAGCGTGGACGGCCAGGGTCGTCGACCAGGCGGCCGGCCTTCTCCAGGGCCTTGCGCAACGGCACTTCGAACTTTCGGCAGAAGGTAGACAATTCCTTGCCTTCGTTGCTGTCCAGCACCTCCAGCCAAAGGCTACCGAACACCGGGAAGTCAGCCAACTGCGCCAGCAGTACGCTGATGCGGTCACTTTCCGGCAGTTCGACGTAACCGCCACGTGCCCACTGCCGCGGGAAAATCAGCTGGTTGAAACGCAGTTCCCCCATCAAGCGCTCGGCACCGCCCTCCTCGCTACAGACAAACTCGGCACTGGCACTTTGCGGCTTGCCTTTGGCATAGCCAGCAACACCCAGGCGGGCGGCATGTTCGCTGATTTCGGCGCAAACCTCGCCCTCGAAACCGGGCCGGCAATGCATGAACAGGGTATTCATCTCTCACTCCACTACGGCTGGCGCACCACAGGCGCCGGCAGGGCGGCGATGATAAAGGAAGTTCGGAACCTGCGACACGCCCCGCCGGTCCAGAAAAAGGTCAGGTAGCGTAAACCGGTCTAACCTGACCATTCAGCCAGGTCCGTGTCTTGCGGACCGATACAGAGCGGTGCTGCCGGCAAACCGTGAATATTTGCCGGGCACCGGTGCAGAAGGAGTTGGCAATGCCCTCGCTCGATAGCCTGAACACCCTCAAGCCCCTCAAGGTCGGCGACAAGACCTACCACTACTTCAGCCTCACCGAGGCCGCCCGCCAGCTGGGTGACCTGCAGCGCCTGCCCATGTCGCTGAAAGTGCTGCTGGAAAATCTGCTGCGCTGGGAGGATGGCGCGACCGTCACCGGCGACGACTTGCGCGCCATTGCCCAATGGCTTGGCGAACGGCGCTCCGACCGCGAGATCCAGTACCGCCCGGCGCGGGTGTTGATGCAGGACTTCACCGGCGTGCCCGCCGTGGTCGACCTGGCGGCCATGCGCGCCGCCATGGCCAAGGCTGGCGGCGACCCGCAACGGATCAACCCGCTGTCACCGGTCGACCTGGTGATCGACCACTCGGTAATGGTCGACCGCTACGGCACGCCACAGGCCTTCGCCGAAAACGTCGACATCGAAATGCAACGCAATGGTGAGCGCTATGCCTTTCTGCGATGGGGCCAGAGCGCCTTCGACAATTTCCGCGTGGTCCCCCCGGGCACCGGCATTTGCCACCAGGTCAACCTGGAATACCTGGGCCGCACGGTGTGGACCCGTGAGGCCGACGGCCGCACCTATGCCTTCCCCGATACCTTGGTGGGCACAGACTCGCACACCACCATGATCAACGGCCTGGGCGTACTCGGCTGGGGTGTCGGCGGCATCGAAGCGGAAGCGGCCATGCTAGGCCAGCCGGTATCGATGCTGATCCCCGAAGTGATCGGCTTCAAGCTGACCGGCAAGCTGCGGGAGGGCATCACTGCCACTGACCTGGTGCTGACCGTGACGCAGATGCTGCGCAAGAAAGGCGTGGTGGGCAAGTTCGTCGAGTTCTACGGGGACGGCCTGGCCGAGTTGCCCCTGGCCGACCGCGCAACCATCGCCAACATGGCACCGGAATACGGCGCCACCTGTGGTTTCTTCCCGGTCGACCAAGTCACCCTGGACTATCTGCGCCTCTCGGGCCGCCCCGAAGCGACCGTGCAACTGGTCGAGCAGTACTGCAAGGCACAGGGCATGTGGCGCCTGCCCGGCCAGGAGCCGTCATTCAGCGACACGCTGGCCCTGGACATGGACGACGTCGAAGCCAGCCTGGCCGGGCCCAAACGGCCGCAGGACCGCGTAGCGCTGGGCCAGGTCAGCCAAGCCTTCGACCACTTCATCGAGCTGCAGCCCAAACCGCTGGCCAAAGAAGTTGGCCGCCTGGAAAGCGAAGGTGGCGGCGGTGTGGCAGTGGGCAACGCCGACCAGACCGGCGCAGTCGACTACAGCCATCAGGGCCAGACCCACACCCTGCGCGATGGGGCCGTGGTGATTGCCGCGATCACCTCATGCACCAACACGTCCAACCCCAGTGTGATGATGGCTGCCGGGCTGGTGGCGAAAAAAGCACTGGAAAAGGGCCTGCAACGCAAACCTTGGGTCAAGAGTTCGCTGGCGCCGGGCTCCAAAGTCGTCACCGACTACTTCAAGGCAGCCGGGCTCACGCCTTACCTCGACCAACTGGGTTTTGATCTGGTCGGCTATGGCTGCACCACCTGCATCGGCAACTCCGGCCCGCTGGACGAGGCGATCGAAAAAGCCATTGGCAGCGCCGACCTCACCGTGGCCTCGGTGCTATCGGGCAACCGCAACTTCGAGGGCCGCGTGCACCCACTGGTCAAGACCAACTGGCTGGCCTCGCCCCCGCTGGTGGTGGCCTACGCCCTGGCCGGCAGCGTGCGCCTGGACCTGACGCGCGACCCGCTGGGGTCAGGCAAGGACGGCCAACCGGTCTACCTGCGGGATATCTGGCCGAGTCAGCAGGAAATTGCCGAGGCCGTGGCCAAGGTCGATACGGCGATGTTCCACAAGGAGTACGCCGAAGTGTTTGCCGGTGATGCGCAATGGCAGGCCATCGAGGTGCCACAGGCCGCCACTTACGTGTGGCAGGCTGACTCCACCTACATCCAGCACCCACCGTTCTTCGACGGCATCGGCGGGCCGCCGCCACAAATTGCCAATATTCACGGCGCACGGGTGCTGGCGCTGCTGGGCGATTCAGTGACCACCGACCACATTTCCCCCGCCGGCAACATCAAGACCGACAGCCCGGCCGGGCGCTACCTGCGGGAACAGGGTGTGGAGCCACGCGACTTCAACTCCTACGGTTCGCGGCGTGGCAACCATGAAGTGATGATGCGCGGCACCTTCGCCAACATCCGTATCCGCAACGAAATGCTGGCAGGCGAAGAAGGCGGCAACACGTTGCATGTGCCCACTGGCGAGAAGCTGTCGATCTACGACGCGGCCATGCGTTACCAGCAGGAAGGCACCCCGCTGCTGGTGATTGCCGGCCAGGAGTACGGCACCGGTTCGAGCCGCGACTGGGCAGCCAAGGGTACCAACCTGCTGGGGGTCAAGGCCGTGCTGGCAGAAAGCTTCGAGCGTATTCACCGCTCCAACCTGGTGGGCATGGGCGTATTGCCGCTGCAATTCAAGGCTGGGCACAACCGCAAACAGCTGGGGCTGACCGGCAAGGAGCAGATCGATGTACTGGGGCTGGACGGCGCGCATATTCACCCTGGCATGAGCCTGCCCTTGCGCATTACCCGCGAGGATGGCCAACAGGAACAGATCGAGGTGCTATGCCGGATTGATACCCTGAACGAGGTGGAATACTTCAAGGCGGGGGGGATTCTGCATTATGTGTTGCGCCAGATGATCGCCAGTTGAGTCTGGCCGAAGATTCGTTCCGTTCTTGAAACCGAGCGCCGCGGGGGCGGCGCTCGATCTCTGCAATCAATGAATCAAATATCCATTCAATAAAACCAGCCGCTTGCCGATACCTGTCGAAAGCCCTGCGGACTATCACCCATGCGTAACAACCAGCCGATTACCCAGAGAGAACGGACTTTCCCAGCCCAGCAGCGGTTGATCTCCACTACCAACGCCAAGGGTGTGATCACCTACTGCAACGATGCCTTTATCGAAATCAGTGGTTTCACCCGCGAGGAGCTGACGGGCGCACCGCACAACCTGGTGCGCCACCCCGACGTACCGCCTGCCGTGTTTGCCCATATGTGGCAAACCCTCAAGCAGGGCCAGCCGTGGATGGGTATCGTCAAGAACCGCTGCAAGTCCGGCGACCATTACTGGGTCAACGCCTATGTCACCCCCATTTTCGATAACAACCAGGTTGTCGGCTTCGAGTCGGTGCGGGTCAAGCCCACCGCCGAACAGATCCGCCGCGCCGAGGCCCTGTACCAGCGCATCAACCAGGGCAAGCCGCCGGTACCGCGTCGCGACAAGTGGCTGCCAGTGCTGCAGGACTGGCTACCGTTCATCCTGATCAGCCAGGTGGGCTTCCTGATCGGCAACTGGCTGGGTCATTCCTGGGGCTTTGCCTTGGCCGCAGGGCTTTCGGTACCGCTGGGCCTGCTTGGCCTGAGCTGGCAGCAGCGCGGCCTCAAGCGCCTGCTGCGCCTGGCCGAGCAAACCACTTCCGACCCACTGATCGCGCAGATGTTCACCGACAGCCGTGGCGTGCAGGCGCGCCTGGAAATGGCCATGCTCAGCCAGGACGCACGCATGAAAACCTGCCTGACGCGCCTACAAGACAGTGCCGAACACCTGAGCGAACAGGCACGACAGTCCGATGCCTTGGCGCACAAGAGCTCTTCGGGGCTGGAGCGCCAGCGGGTGGAGACCGAGCAAGTCGCCGCCGCGGTAAACCAGATGGCCGCCACCACTCAGGAAGTGGCCAACCATGTACAGCGCACCGCCGATGCCACCCAGGAAGCCAACCGCCTGACCAGCCAGGGCCGGCAGATTGCCGGAGAAACCCGCGAGGCCATCGAGCGCCTGTCGGCGGCAGTGGGCGAGACCGGCCAGACGGTTACGCAACTGGCCAAAGACAGCGACGAGATTGGGGGCGTGGTCGACGTGATCAAGGGCATCGCCGACCAGACCAACCTGCTGGCGCTGAACGCAGCCATTGAAGCGGCGCGCGCCGGTGAAATGGGCCGTGGCTTTGCCGTGGTGGCTGATGAGGTGCGACAGTTGGCCCAGCGCACCGCCGAATCCACCGGGCAGATCCACGGCCTGATCGCCAAGCTGCAACAGACCGCCAGCAACGCAGTGCTGACCATGGAAACCGGCCACCGCCAGGCACAGGAAGGCGTCGATCGGGTAATGCAGGCCGACGAAGCGCTGGTAGGCATCAGCGAAGCGGTGGCCAATATCACCGACATGGCCACCCAGATTGCTGCTGCAACCGAGGAGCAGACCGCAGTGGCTGACGAGATCAGCCGCAACATCAGCACCATTGCCGAACTGGCCGACCAGACCGCCGAACAGGCGCAGCACTCGGCACTGCTGAGCGAAGAACTGACCAGCACGGCGGGCAGCCAGTATTCGCTGGTGGAGCGCTTCAACCGCTGAAGCTCGAGACTTCCGCTGGGGATGGCACCGGCTCTGCCGGTGTTCGCGGGTAAACCCGCTCCTACAACGGCTGTGCCGAACCACCGATGCTGTGCCGGGCCGTCGATGCCTGTGTCGAACCACTGATGCGCGTCCACCCCGGTCCACGTAGGAGCGGGTTTACCCGCGAATACGGTAGCAGCAGCAACGGTGAACGGCGGGTGAAAATTGGCCCGCAGGCCCGGCCCATTCGCGGGTGAACCCGCTCCTACAACGGCTGTGCCGAACTACCGATGCTGTGCCGGGCCGTCGATGCCTGTGTCGAACCACTGATGCGCGTCCACCCCCGGTCCATGTAGGAGCGGGTTTACCCGCGAATACGGTAGCAGCAGCAACGGTGAACGGCGGGTGGAGATTGGCCAGCAGGCCCGCCCCTTTAGCAGGCAAGTCCGCTTGCTGTGTTACCAGTCCAACCGCAAGCGGCTCTCGAAGTAGCGCTCTTCGCCACTCAGCGGGTCCTCGAAACGCAGGCTCTGCGCCAGCAGTTTCAGCGGCCGCTGGTAGTCATCCTCTTCGTTGAGCAATTGCGGATAGAACGGGTCATTGCTGATCCCTGCCCCCAAAGCCGCCATGTGCACACGCAACTGATGGGTCTTGCCGGTCACGGGCGACAGCCCATAGCGCCATCGCTCACCGTTCTTCTCCAGCACCTCGGCCAGGGTTTCACTGTTGGCCTCACCCTCCACCTCATGCATGCGGAAAAATGGCTCGCCATGCACCAGGCGGCTTTTGTGCACCAGCGGAAAGGCATGCTGTGGCATGGCAGCGGCAATGGCCTGGTAACGCTTGTCGATACGCCGCTCGGGGAACAGCCGCTGGTAGGCGCTGCGGCTGTGCGGGTTGGCGGAAAACAGCACAAGCCCGGCGGTGTGCCGGTCAATGCGGTGCAACGGCACCAGGTGCGGGTTGTCCAGGCGCCGGATCAGGCGGCGCAACAAGGTCTGCTCGACGTATTCACCGGTCGGCGTCACCGGCAGGAAATGCGGTTTATCGGCCACCACCAGGTGCTCGTCCACATGCAGCACCACCTCCTGCACCGGGATCGGCCGTTCGTTCGGCACTTCGCGGAAATAATGCAAACGCATGCCACGCTTGTAAGGCAGGTCGGCGGCAACTGCCTGCCCCTCGGCATCCAGCACCCGGCCACGGGCAAAGCGGTCAAGCCACTGGGCGCGGTCGATAGCCTTGAAATGATCACACAAGCAATCGAGCACCGTGACCCAGTTACCAGGTGGCAGGCACACCGTACTGGCTTGCTGGCGGGCGGGGTCGAAAGGCGTGGTCATGGCTGGGCTCGAGACGTTCATGGCCGCGCATTATCGCCCAAGCCCGCCCCCTCAACCAGCCTGGGCCATCGCCTCGCAGCGATCCTTCAGCCAGCGCAGTACTTGCACCGGCTCCCAGCGGCCAGGGTCGTAGAGTGCATAGAGCAACCCCTCATAGCCCACCACATCCAGCCCTCGGTGATAACCGGCCCGCTGGAACAAGGCCTCGATCTCGGCGAAGCAGGTATTGAAGTGGACTTTGCCGAACGGCGTGCAGTCGCCCGTCACCAGGCCTTCGAGGCGCAGTTCCAGAACGGCGTCAGCCACCCGATCCACGGGCATGCGGTTGACGCTGTACTTGAGTTGCTCGACATTGAGCATGGCTTCACCTCGATACTGTATTTATATACAGCATACGAACATCCCCTTGCTGCCGTCAATGCGCTTCATTGCAACCCCGCCAGGTAGCCGCTGCCTTTGCGCAGGGTCAGCACCTGCCTGCGTGGCGTGCCGCGCGTCACCGACAGATGCACCCATCTGTCGAATTCCAGGATCAGCTGATCGAAGGGCACCACACTTTCGCTGATTCGCCGGACGGTCTCGCGCGGGCTGACCTCGATCACCGTGAAGTCCGCCGCCAGCCCTTGCACGTGCTGGCTATCGGAGGCGCCACCGATCAACCGATTGACCCTTTCACTGCGATACCCGCTGCTGATGATGATGGGCGCGTCGAACAACGCACGTACCTGTTCCAGCGCACCACACAGTAATTGCAGGTTGGCCCTGGCTTCGAGGGGCGGTGCATTATCGAACCCGTCGCGGGCGGCGAGCTGGGAAACGGTCATTTCATCGAGGGTGAAATGTGGAGTGATCAACATGGCGAGCTATTCCGATGATGGAGAAGGTTACCGGCGACGGTGCGCCTCCACCGGATCATCAGCTCGCTTCACAGATCATGGAGCAGGGTTGCAACTCCTCTGCAGCCATCATTGCCCAAGAAAGGCCACCACTTGTTCGGTATCGAACGGCCAGTGCAACTCGGCGCCGTTGTCACAGCGCCGCAGCACCGGAATGATCAGGCCATAACGCTCGAACAAAGGCTCGCTCTCGGCGATGTCGACCAGCTCTACCAGCAGGCCATGATCGACGAGAGGCATCAACACAGCCTCGGCCACTTCGCAGAGGTGGCAGCCGAGGGTGCCGAACAGTTGACATTCAGGCAGCATGTGGCAGGTCCCGGGTTGGCATACACAGAAGCCTATTCTAGGCGCGCCACGCCCACCCTGCACCTGACCTGGCTCAATCCTGGCTGGTAGCACCGATCCGGTGCAGCGACAGGTCCGCGCCCTGGAACTCCTGCTCATGGCTCAAGCGCAGGCCATGCAGCGCACGAATTGCTCCGTACACGGCAAAGCCACCGGCCAAGGCCACCAGCACGCCCATCAGGCTGCCCAGCAACTGGCTGACCAGGCTGACACCGCCCATGCCACCCAACGCCACCTGGCCGAACACGCCACAGGCGATGCCACCCCACACGCCACACAGACCATGCAACGGCCACACACCCAGAACGTCGTCGATTTTCCAGCGATTTTGCGCGGCGGTGAAGGTCCAGACAAACAGCGCCCCCGCCACCAGGCCGGTGGCGAGCGCACCCACCGGGTGCATCAGATCGGAACCTGCGCAAATCGCCACCAGCCCGGCCAGCGGGCCGTTATGCAGAAAGCCCGGGTCGTTGCGCCCGGCCAGCAACGCTGACAGGGTGCCACCCACCATGGCCATCAGCGAGTTGATCGCCACCAGGCCGCTGACGCCCTGCAAGGTCTGGGCACTCATGACGTTGAAGCCGAACCAGCCGATGATGAGGATCCACGAGCCCAGCGCCAGAAAGGGAATGCTCGATGGCGCAAAAGCCACCAAACGCCCATCGCGGTAACGCCCACGGCGCGCCCCCAGCAGCAGCACCGCCGCCAGCGCCAGCCAGCCCCCCATGGCGTGTACCACCACAGACCCGGCAAAGTCGTGGAACGGTGCGCCGAAGCGTGCCTGCAGCCAAGCCTGTAGGCCCAGATTACCGTTCCACACCACACCCTCGAAGAACGGATAGACGAACGCCACGATCAACGCCGTAGCGCACAACTGCGGCACGAACCGCGCCCGCTCGGCAATGCCTCCGGAGATGATCGCCGGAATCGCCGCCGCGAAGGTCAGCAGGAAGAAACACTTGACCAGCGCATAGCCATGGTCGACAGCCAGCGTTGTCGCCGGCTGGAAGAAGTTGACCCCATAGGCGATCCAGTAGCCTATAAAGAAGTAGACCAGCGCCGAGATGGCGAAGTCGCTGAGGATCTTCGACAAGGCGTTGACCTGGTTCTTGTGGCGCACCGTGCCCACTTCAAGGAACGCGAAGCCGGCATGCATGGCCAGCACCAGAATGGCGCCCATGAGAATGAACAGGGTGTTGGAACCGTGGACCAGAGAGTCCATAGCGCTGTGCATGTTTTCCATGAAATAGGCAGACCTGCTGAAAAAGGCACCAGGACAGTTCAAGAACCTGCATCCCTGCACCGAATCGGTGCCAGCCCCTACCCTGTTCAGGTGAGCGGGGTGAAGCCTGCGTGGTTTTTTCTTGGGTTTGTCGTGGATTGGGTTAAGGTTTATCGGTATCCGCTGCGCGGGCGCCCTGAATCGGCGCATAACCGGTCACAGGCGCTCCGCAACGTGGCAAAAACATAGCAAGGCCCATACCAGCAGCCGCACTTGAACCTTCCATGCGTGCTGTCACTCGAAGTACCAACACTCATCGACAGGGAGAGACCCATGGCCAGCAAATCGGCAAAGAATGCACAAGAGATATTGATGGCTGACTTCCAGGCCTTGGTGCGCGACACCGAGAAGCTGCTGGCCGACACCGCCAACCTGGCCGGCGACCAGGCCGACGAATTGCGCGAGCAGATTCACGAGCGCCTGGCCCAGGCCCGCGAAACCCTGCAACTGACCCAGGACTCGGTACGTGAACGCGGTCAGGCAGCGCTTGGCAGCGCCGAGCAGTACGTGCAGGAAAACCCGTGGCGGGCAATCGGCATCGCCGCCGGCGTCGGCCTGTTGATCGGTCTGCTGGCCAACCGGCGCTAAGGGGAACCCATGGAGAATGACGCCAACGGCGCCAGCGCTTCGGGCAAGCGCCTGGGCGCGGCCATGCTGGGGCTGCTGCACAGTCACATCGAGCTGTTCGGTATCGAGTTGCAGGAGCAGAAGGGCCGTACCTTGAGCCTGCTGCTGTTCGCCGGCCTGGCGCTGGTGTTCGCCCTGCTGCTGCTGACCGCGCTGTCCGGGCTGCTGCTGGTGCTGCTGTGGGACAGCTATCGACTGGCCGGTATCATTGGTCTGTGCGTGTTCTATGGCATTGCTGCACTGTACTGCGGCGTGCGCCTGAAGGCGGCGGTGTTCGACGAATCATCGCCCTTCGGCGCCACCCTCGACGAACTTGCCAAGGACAGGGAGCGCCTGTTGCCATGAGCCTGCCAGAACTGCCAAACACGCGTAACCCGCGCGAACTGCGCAAGGCGCTGCTGCGCCTGCGCATGGAAATGCACCGCCAGGAAATCCGTCATGAGTCCGGTCAGTTGCTTGAACCGCTGCGCCGCGTGCGCGGTATGGGCAGCTCGCTACATGAAGGCCTGGGTATCAAGCATGCGCCACTGTGGGGCATCGGTGCCGTGGTGGCGCTGGGCTTTCTCACCGGCAAGGGCGTACGCAGCGGCAACCTGACACGCCTGATACGGTTGGGCAGCACCCTGTTGCCACTGGTACGCCTCTACCTGCAAGGCAGCCGCCGCCCCTGACCAGGGTTCGCCCCGGCAGAAACAGCCTTGTGCTGCGAAGAGGCCCGTTCCATCGATACGAATGCATCAAAGGGCCGGCCTCTTCTTCGCAGCACAATGCGCTTCCTGCAGGGTATGCTGCTGCCTTCGAACGACAGGAGACCGCGCCTTGGACTGGCACACCTTGCTTACCCGCGAACGGCTGGGCAAAGCCCTGTACAGCGCCGATGAACTCGGGCGCAGCCCCTTCCACAAAGACCACGACCGCATCATTTTCTCCGGTGCCTTCCGCCGCCTCGGCCGCAAGACCCAGGTGCACCCGGTGTCGAGCAACGACCATATCCATACGCGCCTGACTCATTCGCTGGAAGTCAGCTGCGTCGGCCGCTCGCTGGGGATGCGCGTCGGCGAGACCCTGCGCGACAACCTGCCGGACTGGTGCGCCCCCAGTGACCTGGGGATGATCGTGCAGTCAGCCTGCCTGGCCCACGACATCGGCAACCCGCCATTCGGCCACTCCGGCGAAGACGCCATTCGCCACTGGTTCCAGCAGGCGGCCGGGCGCGGCTGGCTGGACGACATGAGCGATGACGAACGGGCCGACTTTCTCAACTTCGAAGGCAATGCCCAGGGCTTTCGCGTGCTCACCCAACTGGAATACCACCAGTTCGATGGGGGGACCCGGCTGACCTATGCCACCCTCGGCACCTACCTCAAGTACCCGTGGAGCGCCCGCCACGCCGACGCCCTGGGCTACAAGAAGCACAAGTTCGGCAGCTATCAGAGCGAACTGCCCCTGCTCGAACAGATTGCCCGCAAGCTCGGCCTGCCGCAGCTGGAACACCAGCGCTGGGCGCGCCACCCGCTGGTGTATCTGATGGAGGCTGCCGATGACATCTGCTACGCGCTGATCGACCTGGAAGACGGCCTGGAAATGGAGCTGCTGCAATACGCAGAAGTCGAGGCGCTGTTGCTCGACCTGGTCGGCGAAGACCTGCCAGAAACCTACCGCCAGCTCGGCCCACGCGATTCTCGTCGGCGCAAACTGGCCATCCTGCGCGGCAAGGCCATCGAGCACCTGACCAACGCCGCCGCCCACGCATTCGTCGAGCAGCAGCAGGCGTTGCTGGCCGGGCAACTGCCGGGCGACCTGGTGGAACACATGCATGGCCCAGCCAAACGCTGTGTACTGCAAGCCAAGGACATGGCGCGCAACAAGATCTTCCAGGACAAACGCAAGACCCTGCACGAAATCGGCGCCTACACCACCCTGGAGATTCTGCTGAACACGTTCTGCGGTGCGGCCCTCGAGCAGCACGGTGGACGTACGCCATCGTTCAAGAGTCGCAGGGTGCTGGACCTGATCGGCAACAATGCGCCAGACCCGCATGCCTCGTTGCACAGCGCCTTCCTGCGCATGATCGACTTCATCGCCGGCATGACCGACAGCTATGCCAGCGAAATGGCCCGGGAGATGACCGGGCGCTCCAGCCCGACCTGAAACGCGTCGGTGCAGCGCAGGCTCGGCCAGGCGCTGCACCACGCTTGCAGGAAACTTCCTACACCAACGGGGCCACACTAAACGGCACGAATAAAAACTAATGAAAAGTTACCAAAATCGCTTTGACAGCGAGTTAAGCACACCTATTCCGTAGCCCATTTTGTTTTATCTTGTAAGCCGTTTCCCATATAGGCCTAACAGCCATTCCTCGCACGCCTGAGGACTTCCAACTGCGATAAGGTGCCCACTGTCACCCTCAATCGACCGCAGGGAAGTTGAACATGCACTCCATATTTATCGTTGACGACCATCCGGTGATTCGCCTGGCCGTCCGTATGCTGCTGGAAAACCAGAATTACAAGATTGTCGGCGAGTCGGACAACGGCGTAGACGCCATGCAGATGATCCGCGAGAGCAACCCCGACCTGGTCATTCTCGACATCAGCATCCCCAAGCTAGACGGCCTGGAGGTGCTGGCCCGCTTTCAGAGCATGGCCCTGCCCTTGAAGGTTCTGGTATTGACCGCACAGTCCCCGGCATTGTTTGCCGTACGTTGCATGCACTCGGGCGCAGCAGGTTATGTCTGCAAGCAGGAAGACTTGAGTGAACTGCTCAGTGCAATCAAGGCCGTACTGGCCGGTTATAACTACTTCCCCAGCCAGGCAATAAAAAACAACCAGACCACCGACAGCGACCTGCAACTTTTCCGCCAGGTAAATGACCGCGAACTGATGGTGCTTCAACTTTTCGCCCAAGGCCGCAGCAACAAGGAAATTGCCAAGGGCATGTTCCTCAGCAGCAAGACTGTCAGTACCTACAAGAAGCGCCTCATGCACAAACTGCAAGTCAATACGCTGGTCGATCTTATTGAGATGGCCAAGCGCAACGCGCTGGTCTGAACGTGGTCATGGCCCGAGTTATCAATCGCCTGCTGCTCGTCTTGCTGCTGCTCAGCGGCGCGACACAGGCTGGCCATCGCGAAGCCGCGTCCTTTACGTTGCTGGCGCGCTCATCGGCCCGCCCCGTCCAGCCCGTGCTCACGCCCGAACAACGGCAATGGCGCGAAGGCCGGCAGGAACTGGTGCTGGGCACGTCGGCACCCGACTATCCACCGTTCGATATCACCGGTGGCGGCAACGACTACCAGGGCCTGACCGCCGAGTATGCAAACCTGATCGGCAAGGCCTTGCAGTTGCCAGTGAGGGTGCTGCGTTTCTCCAGCCGGCAGGCGGCGGTGGAGGCGCTCAGGCACGGTGATATCGACCTGCTGGGCAGCGCCAATGGCTACGAAGCGGCCAGTGACGGCCTGGCACTGTCGCGCCCCTATGCCGTCGACCAACCTGTACTGGTAACGCGTGAAGACGAAAACCGGGCACTGGACACGGACCTTGCCGGCATGCGCCTGGGCATGCTCTATCACTATTTGCCCAGACAGGAAGTACTCACCGCCTACCCCAAGGCCGAGCTGCTGGCCTTCGGTTCTTCCAGCCAGGCACTGAATGCTGTCGCGTTCGGGCAGGCCGACGTGTTCATCGGCGATACCATCTCCACGCACTACCAGCTCAACCGTGGTCATCTGCCCCGCCTGCGCATGGCCAACTTCGGCAAACACGAGGCCATCGGCTTCGGTTTTGCCTTGCGTCAGCAAGATACCGTGCTGCTGGACCTGGTGAACACCATCCTGGACAGGCAAAGCCCGGCCATTCGCTCCAGTATCTTCAAGCGCTGGAGCGCCGGCAGCGACCTGTTGCTGAGCGATCGCCAACTGCAATTGAGCGCGGCCGAGCAGCAGTGGCTGCAGGAGCACCCCGTGATGCGCGTGGCAGCCGATGACGCGGCTGCACCACTGTCCTACTTTGATGATTCGGGGCATTTCCGAGGCATCACCGCCGACCTGCTGGACCTCATTCGCCTGCGCACCGGGTTGCGTTTCGAAGTGCAGCGCGCCAGTGGCATTGCCGACATGGTCGCCCGCCTCAAGGATGGCCGGGCCGATGTCATCGCCGCACTGGCCAGCGCCGGCAAAGCAGGGGACGACCTGCAAATCAGCCGCCCCTATCTCGAAAGCGCCTATGTGCTGGTCAACCACAAGGACAACAATGCATTGAGTTCACTGGAGCAGTTGCAGGGGCATCGTATCGCCATTACCCGCTACAGCACCATGAACGCCATGCTGTCCCGGGACTACCCAAAGATAAGCTGGGTCGAGACCGAAAGCGCGTTCTACTCCATGGCGTTGCTCAACAGCGGGGCTGTCGATGCGGTGATCACCACCCTGATCGACGCCAATCACGCCTTGGCCAGCAACCCCGAACTGGTCATCCGCACCTCGGTCGGCAGCGAACCCGCCAATTTCGCCATGGCCACCATTGCCCCGTCACCGGCGCTGTTGTCGATCCTCGACAAGGCTTTGCTGAGCATCTCACCGGAGGAGCTGGGGGTAATCAACAACCGCTGGCGTGGCTTTGGCAGGCATGAGGATGACAACACCAAAGGCTACAGCCGCCTTGCCCTGCAGGTGGTGCTGGCCACGGCCGTGCTTTTGTTGCTTGCACTGCTCTGGAATGCCCGCCTGCGCCTGCAGATTCGCCAGCGCCAGCGCGCCGAACGCGCGCTGAACGACCAGTTAGCATTCATGCGCGCCCTGCTCAACGGTACGCCCCACCCCATGTATGTGCGCGACCGCGAGGGTTGCCTGAAAAGTTGCAACTACAGCTACCTTGAAGCCGTGCAGGCCCGCTCCGATCAGGTGATCGGAAAAAAACTCAAGGACAGCCTGTTTGCCGATTCCGAGCAGGCTCGGCAGATCCAGGCGGATTACCAGAAAGTCATGGCGGCGGGTTCACCACTGATCAAGGACCGTCCATTACGGATCAAGGGCCGGGACCTGACCATCTACCACTGGATCCTGCCGTACCGCGACTCCCTGGGTGAGGTGCAGGGGATCATCGGCGGCTGGATCGACATCAGCGAACGCCGCCAACTGGTCCTGGAGCTGCGCCAGGCCAAGCAGCAGGCCGACGATGCCAACCGCGCCAAGAGCACGTTCCTGGCGACCATCAGCCACGAAATCCGCACCCCGATGAATGCCGTGATCGGCATGCTGGAACTGGCGGTCAAGCGCGCCGACCAGGGCCGGGTGGACCGCAGCGCGCTGGAACTGGCACACCATTCGGCCAAAGACCTGCTAGGCCTGATCGGTGACATTCTCGACATCGTGCGCATCGAGTCCGGGCACTTGTCCCTGGCCCCGGAGGTGGTCGACCTGGCGGCGCTGGTCGAATCGGTGGCGCGCATTTTCGATGGCCAGGCGCGGCAGAAAGGCCTGGCCCTGGAGGTGCAGATCGCCCCGGCCGCACGCTGCCATGTCCTGCTTGACCCGCTGCGCTTCAAGCAGGTGCTGTCCAACCTGGTGAGCAATGCCATCAAGTTCACCGAGCACGGTCAGGTGCGTATCTGCGTCAGGCTGCTGGATGACGGAACCAGCACACCAGCCGTACTGGAGCTGGAGGTGCGCGACAGTGGCATCGGCATCCACCCCGACGACCTGCAGCGCCTGTTCAACCCGTTCATCCAGGCCAACCCGCACAGCCAGGGCGCCCGCGCAGGTACCGGGCTGGGCCTGGCCATCTGCCGCAACCTGTGCGAAATGATGGGCGGCAGCCTGTCCATGAAGAGCCTGGAGGATGTCGGTACCCAGGTGCGCCTGAAGATGCCGCTGCAACGGGTGGATGGCGCAGAGCAGCCCAAACCGCTGCCCGAGCAGCTCGACGTGCCCGACCCACGGCTGAACGTGCTGGTCATCGATGATCACCCGGCCAACCTGCAGCTGATGGCGCAACAACTTGGCTACCTGGGCCTGGAGCACGCCAGCGCCCGCGATGGGCAGGAAGGCCTGGCGACCTGGCGGGAAGGCGACTTCGATGTGCTGGTACTCGACTGCAACATGCCGCACATGAACGGTTACCAGCTGGCGACTGCCGTGCGCGCCGAAGAACGCCATGGCAAGCGACCACCCTGCACCATCCTCGGCTATACCGCCAACGCACAGCCGGAAGTACGCCGCAAGTGCCTGACCGCCGGCATGGACGACTGTCTGCTCAAGCCCATCAGCCTGAGCACCCTCAGCCAGCGCCTGGCTGGCATTCGCCCGCGCCGCCAGCAACGCCCCCGACGCAAGCTGTACCAGCTGGACGGCCTGGCCGCCGTGGTCGGGCCTGACCCGGTTGACCGTCAGCGCTTCCTGGAAACCTTGCATCAGAGCCTTCAGGCCGACCTGGCCAGCCTGATGGCGCTTCACCCGCAACACGACAGCGGCGCCATTGCCGAGCAGGCCCACAAGGTGCTCAGCGCCGCACGCATGCTGGAAGCCCCTGACCTGATGGCGGCGTGTGAAGCCCTCGAGGCCAGCGACTTGCCCACTGCCCAGGTGCGCCTGCGGCGCCAGGCACTGGCACGGCATATGTGCCGAGTGGAACGTGCCCTGGCCAAGGAATTGGCCACAAGCACGGATACTCAGGCAGGCAACCACACGTGTTAACTGGTAGACTGCGCGGCGTTATTACCTAAGAGGATTGTTTCATGGCCACAAACCGCTCCCGTCGTCTGCGCAAGAAGCTGTGTGTCGACGAGTTTCAGGAATTGGGCTTCGAGCTGAACCTGGAATTCAAGGAAGATCTGGATGACCAGGCAATCGATGCTTTCCTCGACGCGTTCCTGGAAGAAGCCATGGACGCCAACGGCCTGGATTATGTAGGCGGTGACGATTTCGGCCTGGTGTGCTCGGTCAAACGCGGCTCGGTCAGCGAAGAACAGCGCGCTGCCGTTGAAGCCTGGCTCAAAGGCCGCAGCGAACTGACCAAGATCGAAGTCAGCCCGCTGCTGGATGCCTGGTACCCGGAAAAGCCTATCAACAAGGCTGAGTGATACTTGTCAGCTTCGGGCTGAAAGGTTGATTGCTGAAAAGGCCACCCCATTCGGGTGGCCTTTTTATTGGCGATGCTTTTCCGTCGAACGTGACGCATCGCGGCTGCGCTTGGGGCATAATGCGTACTGTTTACGTCGTGGGGCCATCATCTCTTACAGCCCCAAAGCCCTTTTCCCTCGCCGCAGGGTATTCACTCGCTATGATCAAAACGCTTCGTCCCCTCATACTTGCCGGCCTGCTGTTGCCACTTGCCTTGCCCAGCCACGCCGCCGTCAATACCACCCTGCCTGCCAAAGTGCAGCAGGCGCTCAAGGCCAACAAGCTGCAGGACACCGCACTGTCGCTGGTGATGCTGCCGCTGGACGGCCCCGGCACCCCGACCGTGTTCAATGCCGATGTGTCGGTGAACCCGGCGTCGACCATGAAACTGGTCACCACCTACGCCGCCCTCGAACTGCTTGGCCCGACCTTCCAGTGGAAAACCGAGTTCTACACCGACGGCACCCTGAGCAACGGCGTGCTTAACGGTAACCTCTACCTTAAAGGTGGCGGTGACCCCAAACTGAACATGGAAAAGCTGTGGCTGCTCATGCGTGACCTGCGCGCCAATGGCGTGCGCACCGTCACCGGTGACCTGGTGCTGGACCGCAGCCACTTCGTGCAACCCAACCTGCCGCAGTTCAACGACGACGGCGGTGATGAAAACAAGCCGTTCCTGGTCAAGCCCGACTCGCTGCTGGTCAACCTCAAGGCCCTGCGCTTCGTGGCGCGCAATGATGGTGGCAAGGTCACCGTTGCAGTCGAGCCGCCGATTGCCCGCATCCGCATCGACAACCAGGTCAAGCCGGTAGCCTCGAAGAAATGCACGGGTGATGTGCGCTACAACCCAGTGCCCCAGGCCGACGGCATCAGTGTAACGGTCAGCGGCCAACTGGGTGACGGCTGCAACTCGCAAACCTACCTGTCACTGCTCGACCATCCCACCTACGCCGCCGGTGCCGTGCGCGCAATCTGGAACGAACTGGGTGGCAACATCCAGGGTGGCGACCGCATCGAGAATGTGCCCAAGAGTGCTCGCCTGCTGGCCCGCGCCTTCTCGCCAGACCTGGTGGAAGTGATCCGCGACATCAACAAGTACAGCAACAACACCATGGCCCAGCAGCTGTTCCTGAGCCTTGGCGCGCAGTTCCGCACCGATGCCGATGGCGACGACGCCCGTGCTGCCCAGCGCGTGGTACGCCAATGGCTGGCGAAAAAGGGCATCACCGCGCCGCATCTGGTGATGGAAAACGGCTCTGGCCTGTCGCGTGCCGAACGGGTCAGTACCCGGGAAATGGCCGAGATGCTGAAAGCCGCCTGGAAGAGCCCTTACGCTGCCGAGTTCATGAGCTCGATGCCGCTGGTGGGCATGGACGGCACAATGCGCAAGCGTCTCAAGCGCACTGCGATGACCGGCGAAGGGCACATCAAGACCGGCACACTGAACACTGTGCGGGCGATTGCCGGCTTCAGCCGCGACAGCAACGGCCATACCTGGGCGGTAGCGGCGATTCTCAACGACCCGAAACCGTGGGGTGCCTCGCAGGTGCTGGATCAGGTGTTGCTTGACCTGTATCGCCAGCCGAAGCTGGCTGGCAGTACAGCAGCTAATTGATTGGTTAGCCTGTATTGGCCTTTTCGCGGGTGAACCCGCTCCTACAGGGGTGAGCACGGCTTACCAAACCTGTGCAACCTGTAGGAGCGGTTTTCGCCGCGAAAGGCTCGGTACCGGCAACCGACAGCGCTTAGGCCGACTCCCCCTCCACCCGGTCCCGCCCGGCCTGTTTGGCCGCATACACGCCGGCGTCGGCGCGCAACAGCAAGGCATCGGCGCCTTCGCCCGACCGCCAGCCCGCCACACCGAAGCTTGCAGTCACCTGGCCCACGCCTTCCACCGGCACATTGCGCACCCCTTGCCATAACTCCAGTGCCAGCAGCCTGGCCTGATCGGCATCGCTGCCCGGGCAAAGCACCATGAACTCTTCCCCGCCCAAGCGGCAGAACACATCGGTACGCCGCAAACGCTGAGCGATGCGCTGGCACAGGCTACGTAGCACCCGGTCGCCCACGGCATGGCCGAAGCGGTCGTTGATGCGCTTGAAGTGATCGATGTCGAGCATGATCACCGCCAGCGGCAAGCCATCGCGCTGGGCCCTTTCCAGTTCGATCTTGAGCCGCTCCTGGAAATAGCGACGGTTATGGATACCGGTCAGCGAGTCGGTGACCGACAGCGCCCGCAACTCCTCCTCCACGCCCTTCAGGTCGGAGATGTCAGTCAGGTAGCCATGCCACAGGGTGCAGCCCTGCTCGCCCACTTCCGGGGTCGCCTCGCCACGCACCCAGCGCAGTCCGGCCCGTGGCAGGCAGACTCGATACTCCTCGCGCCAGGGTGACAAGTGTTCGGCCGAATAGCGCACCGAGCGGCGCACGCGTTCCAGGTCATCGGGGTGGATACGTTCGAACACCGCCGAGGCATCCTCACGCAACTGCATCAGGTCGATCTCATAAATGTCATACAGGCCCATGCTGGCGTATGGAAAACACGAATGGCCGTTGGCATCCAGGCGATATTGGTAAATGCCGCCCGGCACCTCGGCACTGAGCTTTTCCAGCAACCGGTCACGCGCTGCCAACGCCTCATGCACCCGGCGCCGCTCGGTCACGTCAATGCAGATGGCCAGGTAGCCAACCCACAACCCCTGTTCGTCGAGCATGGCAGTCACCAGCATGTTGGCGACCAGCTGGCTGCCATCGGCCCGTAGCAAGGTCCACTCGCCAGGCTCGGCCCCGTGCTCCTGCACCGTTTCAGCGAACATCGCCTGGCCGCCAGCAATGGCGCGTCCAAAACGCAAGCTCAAGGCCTGGGCACGCAGGTTCAGCTCCTCCGGCAGTACCAGGTCTTCAAGGCGCAAGCGGCCGATCGCTTCGCTGGCCGCGTAACCGAGCATGCGTTCGGCACCGGCGTTGAACGTGCTGACCACCCCTTTGAGGTTGGTGGCGATGATCGCCACCTGGGTCGCGGCATCCAGCACACTGCGCAGTTGGTTGTGGGTGCCACGCAACGACTGCTCGCTGACCTGCAACTCGGCAGTACGCTGAGCGACCAGGGCCAGGGCGCGCTGACGCTGGCTGAACAGGCTGTAGAACAGCACGCTGAGCAACAGGCTCAACAGTCCGCCCAACAAACCGACCGCCATCACCGCCGAGGAGCGGTTCGCCTGCGCGAACGCCTGGCTTGGCTGAATGCTCAGCTGGAAATGGTGATCGGCCAGGCGCAACAACTGATTGCTGGCCAGGGCCAAGGGCGCGACCGGATTTTGCGAGTCGAACATCACGACGGGGCCTTGTAACCCGGACGGGTCCGTGATGCGCACGACCAGGTTGTCATCAACCGCTACCGGTCGACCGTCGCTGACCAGCTCGCGCATGCTCAGCAACGCCATCACATAGCCCACTGCCGCACCGCGGGGGTCGGCATCGGAAAATACCGGCGCCACCATCAGCAGGCCGCGCTCTGCCGACTGGGTATCGAACAGGGCCAATGGCTCGGACACCGCCATGCTGCCCGGCGCCAGCGCCCGCGCCAGGGCCGCCTGGGGCTCGCTTTGACCAGCGAGGTCCAGGCCGTAAGGCAACCCGGGCCGCTCGCTCGATTGGGTATAGAGCACCGGGAAGTAATGGTCGCGCTGCGAAGCCGGGCGCCATTGGCCTTGCGCGTCCTGGTCACGGATCACATAACCTGGGCCGGTATGGGCACTGGCCAGGCGCTCGAATTCGGCGCGTTGCGCAGCCTCGACGCGCGGCGCCCAGGCATAGGCCAAGGTGCGTTGCAGCAGTGGTTGGGCATAGCCGTCGAATTCGCGCGGGGTGATCTCGCTGGAAAAACTGAAGAACCGCCGCAGCCCGTCCAGGCGCTGCTGCTGTTCGTCAAAGCGCTCGGCAATACGGCTGGCACGCTCGCTCGCCAGCAGCTCGAAGCGCTGGCGCAGCTGCTGTTTGTAGAAGGTGTGCGCGGCAAATGCCAAGGCAGCGGTCAACAAGCCGCCCGCCACCAGTGCAATCAGCGCCATCGTCCACGCGGACGCCCTCTCTGTGCACAAGCCAAGCAACCACGCACGCACGCCACACTTTGACATACACCCATCTCGTCACGTCAGCGTCCTGCGGATTATCTTGCCCTGCCCTCAGTTATAGCTATTGGCCATTAGCCGTGCAATGTACCTCGTCGCCTCAACGAAGCTGCAAACGCCAGGCGCGATGGATACGGTTGTTACGGGCGAAGTCCGGGTCCAGGGTCTGAGCGGTGATTTCTTCTACCATGTACCGCGCCATCAGGTGCTCGTCCAACTGGAACTTGCGGAAGTTGTTGGAGAAATACAGCACGCCACCCGGTGCCAGACGGGCCATGGCCAGGTCCAGCAGTTGCACATGATCACGCTGCACGTCGAATACGCCTTCCATGCGCTTGGAGTTGGAGAAGGTTGGCGGGTCGATGAAGATCAGGTCGTAGCTGTCACGGTTGCCTTCCAGCCAGGCCATTACATCGCCCTGTTCCAGGCGGTTGCGCTCGGAATAGCCATTGAGCGCCAGGTTACGCCGTGCCCAGTCCAGGTAGGTTTTCGACAGGTCGACGCTGGTGGTGCTGCGCGCGCCACCCTTGGCCGCATGCACAGTGGCCGTGGCGGTGTAGCAGAACAGGTTGAGGAAGCGCTTGCCGGCAGCCTCGCGCTGGATGCGCATACGCATCGGGCGGTGGTCGAGGAACAGCCCGGTATCCAGGTAGTCGGTGAGGTTGACCAGCAGCTTGACGCCACCTTCGTTCACCTCCTGGAAGCGGCCCTCGGTAGCCTGGCGTTCATACTGGCGCGTGCCGCTCTGCCGCTCGCGACGCTTGAGCACTACACGCTGCGGCGAAATGCCCAGCGCCTGCGGGATGGCAGCCAGTGCGTCGAGCAGACGGGCCTGAGCCTTGTCCGGATCGACCGAACGTGGCGCGGCGTATTCCTGCACGTGTACCCAGTCCTGATACAGGTCGACCGCGAGGGCATATTCGGGCATGTCGGCATCGTACAGCCGGTAGCAGTCGATCTGCTCGCGACGGGCCCACTTGCCCAGTTGCTTGAGGTTCTTCTGCAGGCGGTTGGCAAACATCTGCGCCCCTTCCGACAGCCGCGCGGGTTCGCTGGCCTGCGGCACCTGCTGTCGGGCTTCGGTGCCTTCAGGCTGCGCTTCGCGGCGTTCACCGGTGACGAACTGGTCCGGCTGCACCTTGAACAGCAGCAGCTTGCACGGCAATGCGCCGTTCCAGAACGCGTACTGCTTGTGGCTCCGAATGCCCATGCGCTTGCCCAGTTGCGGCGCACCGGTGAATACCGCTGCTTCCCAGCCCATGCAGGCCTGGCGCAGGCGCTCACCCAGATTCTGATAGAGGTACAGCAGGCTGGCTTCGTCACCCAGACGCTCACCGTAGGGCGGGTTGCTGATGACCAGGCCTTTCTGGTTCTGGTCCGGGCGTGGCTCGAAGGTGCTCACTTCGCCCTGGTAGATCTTCACCCAGTCGCCCAGGCCGGCACGCTCGACGTTGTTGCGGCCCGGCTGGATCAGCCGCGGGTCAGCCTCATAGCCACGGATCCACAGCGGTGGCTTGGCCAGGCCGGCCTGCGCGCGCGCCTGCGCTTCGTCATGCACCTTGCGCCACAGCGCCGGCACATGGCCGAGCCAGGCACTGAAGCCCCAGCGTTCGCGCTTGAGGTTGGGGGCGATATCGGCGGCGATCATCGCGGCCTCGACCAGGAAGGTACCCACACCGCACATCGGGTCGGCCAGCGCACCACCTTCGGCAGCAATACGCGGCCAGCCAGCACGGATCAGCACCGCTGCCGCCAGGTTTTCCTTCAGCGGCGCGGCGCCTTGCTGCAGGCGGTAGCCACGCTGGTGCAGGCTGTGCCCGGACAGGTCGAGGGACAGAATGGCCTCGCCGCGGTCCAGGCGCAGATGCACACGCACGTCAGGGTCGATCTTTTCCACGGACGGGCGCAGGCCTTCGCGGTTACGCAGCTTGTCGACGATCGCATCCTTGACCTTCAGCGCACCGAAGTGGGTATTGTCGATGCCAGAGCCATGGCCGCTGAACTCCACAGCCAGGGTACCGTCGGCTGCCAGGTGGTCGGCCCAGTCGACCGCGTGCACACCGTCGTAAAGGTCGTCGGCGTTCTTCATCGAGAAGCGCTTGAGCACCAGCAATACGCGGTTGGCCAGACGTGACCAGACACACAGGCGGTAAGCAGTTTCCATGTCGGCGGCGCCGCGAATGGCCGAGGTGTGCTCGCGCACCTCGTCAAGGCCGAGGCCCTTGGCCTCTTCGGCGAGCAGGCTTTCAAGGCCTTTGGGACAGGTGAGGTAAAGTTCGAAACGGTCCGACATGAGTATTCCAGCGCCTTGGGCTATTTGACTGACGGGGCGACGCATCGCCCCGCGATGTTTGCCCGTACACCTTTCCAGCAGGCGTGCGGGTGGCCTTCTGCGACACACAACGTGCTGCAGAAAAGCCGGGCCGCCTGACCGATCCGTGCCTGGCCCAGTGGCAAGGACAGCTTAGATCATCAGGCAGTACGCGTAATTCTGGCGATCTCCGGGCCAATGTGACCCTTCGTCGCATTTCAAATTATTTCTGTCATCCGCAAACAACGCTGGCGAAATGACGTCAAAGATCGGCAAACCCCGATCATTGCAGGGCTAAACACCAAACAAGGTTGAGTCGCATTTATTTACTTATCCCCTCACCCTTGGAAAGGTTACGTGCTTATGACAAATCGGTCATTCACACCGTGACTCGCATTCGATAGAACTGGTCTTAGGCCGCTTCGCAACGAGGCGGCACTTTCAGCTCGCCACGCCGGCAGCGAGCGCAAACCGGCAGAACGACTCTGCCCGGCCTCGGAGAGGCCGACGGGACATTACAGTCAACAAGTGAGGGCAACACCCTATGAGAAGACTTAAGCGTGATCCGTTGGAAAGAGCATATTCACGTGGCTACCAATACGGGGTCACCGGCAAATCCCGCGAACTTTGCCCCTTCAATCTTCCTTCTGTTCGCCAAGCCTGGATCAACGGCTGGCGTGAAGGTCGCGGTGATAACTGGGACGGAATGACTGGCACCGCTGGCATCCATAGACTCAACGAAAATCACGCCGTTGGCTGAACGAGGACACTGAATTCGATTTACCATGCACGCCCCATCCGGGCGGCGGGCGAAGGCCCAGGGGCCCCTTGAAGGGGCCCTTTTTTATGCCTTGGCAAACCTCATCAGCTGCACCCACCCGCCCCCGGCAGGGGCGGGCTGGTCACCGCGGCATTGCCGCGATAGCATCCACCGCTTCGCGAATCAGCGCTGGCCCTTTGTAGATGAAGCCCGAGTAGATCTGCACCAGGCTCGCCCCGGCCGCGATCTTCTCGGCAGCATGGCGGCCTTCGGTAATGCCCCCGGCGGCAATGATCGGCAACTTGCCGCCCAGCTCACCTGCCAGCACCTTGACGATATGGGTGCTCTTCTCCAGCACCGGTGCGCCCGACAGGCCGCCCGCCTCGCCACCGTACGGCAATGCTTCGACACCTTCACGGCCCAGCGTGGTGTTGGTGGCGATCACCGCATCCATGCCCGACTCCATCAGCGCAGCGGCCACCAGCGCCGTTTCTTCGTCGCTCATGTCCGGCGCGATCTTGATTGCCAGGGGCACGCGCTTGCCATGTGCACCGGCCAGTTGTTCGCGGCGCTCGGCCAGGGCGTCGAGCAACTGCTTGAGCGAGTCCCCGAACTGCAGGCTGCGCAGGCCCGGGGTATTGGGCGAGCTGACGTTGACCGTGATGTAGCTGGCGGCGGTGTAGACCTTGTCCAGGCAGATCAGGTAGTCATCGACGGCACGTTCGACCGGGGTATCGAAGTTCTTGCCGATGTTGATGCCCAGCACCCCCTTGTAGCGCGAGGCGCGTACGCGCTCGAGCAGGTGATCAACGCCCAGGTTGTTGAAGCCCATGCGGTTGATGATGGCCGTGGCTTCCGGCAGGCGGAACAACCGTGGCTTGGGGTTGCCAGGCTGCGGACGCGGGGTGACAGTGCCGATTTCGACAAAACCGAAGCCCAGCTGGGCGAAGCCGTCGATGGCCGCGCCGTTCTTGTCCAGGCCAGCTGCCAGCCCCACCGGGTTGGCGAAGTTCAAGCCCATGACCGAAACCGGCAATGACGCCGGTTGCTTGCACAGCATGCCGTTGAGGCCCAAACGGCCACCGGCGCCGATCAGGTCCAGGGACAGGTCGTGGGAAGTTTCCGGGGAAAGCTTGAACAGCAGCTGGCGGGCCAGGGTATACATGGGCGGGCAAGGCTCAGGGTGAGTGAGGGGGCGATTATAGCCAGCGCGGGGCTGACAGGACAGCAAATCGTGGAGCGCTTGGCACATCGGTTGCACCCGTTCAGCCCACAGCCTTATCAGTAAGGGCGAGGACTCTTGTGAACACTGTACCCCGAGCAACGCCCCTGGCCTGGGTCAACGGCAGCGACGCGCCGGAAAAAACCAGCCTGAACATCGGCTACATGGCCCTGACCGACTGCGCCTCGGTCGTGGTCGCCGCCACCCAGGGCTTCGCCCAGCAGCACGGCCTTACCCTCAACCTCCAGCGCCAGGGCTCGTGGGCCGGGCTGCGCGACAAGCTGGTCAGCGGCGAACTGGACGCCGCGCATTGCCTGTATGGCCTGGTCTACGCCGTGCACCTGGGCATTGGCGGTGTACCTGCCAGCGACATGGCCGTGCTCATGGGGCTGAACCAGAACGCCCAGGCTATCAACCTGTCCCCTGCCTTGCAGCGCAAGGGCGTGACCAACCCTGAGGCACTGGCGCGTCTGGTGCACCAGCATGGCGCACGCCTGACGTTCGCCCAGACCTTCCCCACCGGCACCCACGCCATGTGGCTGTATTACTGGCTGGCCAGCCAGGGCATTCACCCGCTGCGCGACGTCGACAGCGTAGTGGTGCCACCGGCGCAGATGGCTGCACACCTCCAGGCCGGGCGCATTGACGGCTTCTGCGTCGGCGAGCCCTGGGCCGCCGACGCCGTGAACAAAGGCCAAGGCTTCACCCTGGCCACCAGCCAGTCGATCTGGCCGGATCACCCGGAAAAGGTCCTGGCCTGCGCTCGCGTCTTTGCCGAGCAATACCCCAACAGCGCCCGTGCGCTGATCAAGGCGATCCTCACCGCCAGCCGGTTCATCGAGCAAAGCCCGGAAAACCGCCGCAGCACCGCGCAACTGCTCAGCGCAAGCGCCTACCTGGACACCCCACTGGACAGCATAGCCCCCCGCCTGCTCGGCCATTATGAGGATGGCCTGGGCAACCAGTGGCAAGACCCACACGCCCTGCGCCTGTTCGACCAAGGCCGGGCCAACCTGCCCTATCTGTCCGACGGCATGTGGTTCATGACCCAGTTCCGCCGCTGGGGCCTGCTGCGCGAAGATCCCGACTACCTCGGCGTGGCCCGGCAGGTCCAGCAACTGCAGTTGTACAGCGAGGCCGCACACAGCCTGGGCATCGCTTGCCCAGGCCAACCGATGCGCAGCAGCCTGCTGATCGATGGCTCCCGCTGGGACGGCAGCGACCCCTTCGGCTATGCCCGCAGTTTCAGCTTGCATGCCTTGGGCGAGTTGCCCGATGCCCGTGTCGGCGCGTGAGGGGGACGAACATGTTGCGCATCCTGCTGATCGACGACACCCAGAGCAAGCTCGGTCGCCTGAGGGCTGCGTTGAGTGAGGCCGGCTTCGAGATCATCGAAGCCCCAGACCTGACCATCGACCTGCCCGCCTGCGTCGAAACGGTGCGCCCGGACGTGGTGCTGATCGATACCGACTCGCCAGACCGCGATGTGATGGAACAGGTAGTACTGGTCAGCCGTGACCAGCCGCGGCCCATCGTGTTGTTCACCGACGAGCACGACCCCGGGATGATGCGTCAGGCGATCCAGGCAGGGGTCAGTGCCTATATCGTCGAAGGTATCCATGCTGCGCGGCTGCAGCCGATCCTGGACGTGGCCATGGCCCGCTTCGAAAGCGACCAGGCACTAAAGGCGCAGCTGCTGGCGCGCGACCAGCAATTGGCCGAACGCAAGCGCATCGAGCAGGCCAAAGGCTTGCTGATGAAAATGAAGGACTGCAACGAGGAGCAGGCCTACACCCTGATGCGTCGCCAGGCCATGAGCCGGCAGCAGAAGCTGATCCAGGTGGCCGAACAGATCATTGCCATGCATGAGATGCTCGGCTGATGTGCTGAAAAATCCGAGCAAGCCGCCCCGGAAGTTGGCCCATCTCTTGCTGAACAAATCTCACCGGTAGCCAACGGCGGTTACCCCACTTGAATCCCGACAAAGACGTCGCTCTCCCCTCCACACCCATGGAGCGGGTAGCGGCGTCTTTTTCGTTCCGTTGTACTACCGAGTGAGGTGTTCGATGAGTGCCAGCTTCTGGAAATCCGGGCATGTGCCCACGCTGTTCGCCGCGTTTCTGTACTTCGACCTCAGCTTCATGGTCTGGTACCTGCTGGGCCCGTTGGCGGTGCAGATTGCTGCCGACCTGCAACTGAGCGCACAACAACGGGGCCTGATGGTGGCCACGCCGATCCTGGCCGGGGCGATCCTGCGCTTCGCCATGGGCGTTCTGGTCGACCGCCTGTCGCCCAAGACGGCTGGCCTGATCGGCCAGGTGGTGGTCATCGTCGCCCTGGCCGCAGCCTGGTACCTTGGCGTACACAGCTATGAACAGGCCCTGCTGCTAGGCGTGTTCCTGGGCTTTGCCGGTGCGTCCTTCGCCGTCTCGCTGCCGCTGGCCTCGCAGTGGTACCCGCCACAGCACCAGGGCAAGGCCATGGGCATCGCCGGCGCAGGCAACTCCGGCACGGTGTTCGCGGCCTTGCTGGCACCGGCATTGGCAGCCGGCTTTGGCTGGAACAATGTGTTCGGCTTTGCGCTGATCCCGCTGTCACTGGCGCTGGTGGTGTTCGCCTTGTTGGCGCGCAATGCCCCGCAACGGCCCAAGCCGAAAGCCATGGCCGACTACCTCAAGGCACTGGGCGACCGTGACAGCTGGTGGTTCATGTTTTTCTACAGCGTGACCTTCGGCGGCTTCATCGGCCTGGCCAGCGCCCTGCCCGGCTACTTCAGCGACCAATACGGCCTGAGCCCGGTCACCGCCGGCTACTACACCGCCGCTTGCGTGTTCGCCGGCAGCCTGATGCGCCCGCTCGGCGGCGCCCTGGCTGACCGTTTTGGCGGCATCCGCACCCTGCTGGGCATGTACGGCGTGGCCGCCATCTGCATTGCCGCAGTCGGTTTCAACCTGCCCTCTGCCGCGGCCGCACTGGCGCTGTTCGTCAGCGCCATGCTCGGCCTGGGGGCGGGCAATGGCGCGGTATTCCAACTGGTACCGCAACGCTTCCGCCAAGAGATCGGGGTAATGACCGGCCTGATCGGCATGGCCGGCGGCATCGGCGGCTTCCTGTTGGCGGCCGGGCTGGGCACCATCAAACAGCACACCGGTGACTACCAGATGGGGTTGTGGCTGTTCGCCAGCCTGGGCCTGCTGGCCTGGTTCGGCCTGCACGGGGTGAAACAGCGCTGGCGCACCACCTGGGGCTCGGCTGCAGTCACTGCAGCACGGGTCTGAGGCACGCCGATGAGCCTGCAACTGAGCTTTGCCCAGGCCAGCGCCACCGGGCCGCGCGCGGAAAACCAGGACGCCCTGCGCCTGGTCACGCCGGCACCAGAACTGGCCGCCAGCAAAGGCTACCTGTTCGCCCTGGCCGACGGCGTCAGCCAATGTGCCGACGGCGGCCTGGCGGCGCGCGCCAGCCTGCAGGCACTGGCCCTGGATTACTACGCCACGCCAGCCACCTGGAGCGTGGCCCAGGCCCTCGACCGCCTGCTGCTGGCGCAAAACCGCTGGTTGCGCGCCCAGGGCAGCGGCCAGCCGTTGCTGACCACGCTTAGCGCGCTGGTGTTGCGCGGCCGGCGCTTTACCTTGGCCCATGTAGGCGACTGCCGGGTGTACCGCTGGCACGAGGGGAACCTGCAATGCCTGAGCGAAGACCATGTATGGGACCAACCGGGCATGCAGCATGTACTGAAACGGGCGCTGGGCCTGGACCAGCACCTGCTGGTGGATTACCTGGAAGGCGAGCTGCAACTGGGCGAATGTTTTCTGCTGCTCAGCGACGGGGTCTGG
Organism: Pseudomonas sp. GD03862; assembly: GCF_029840855.1. Lineage (NCBI taxonomy): Bacteria > Pseudomonadati > Pseudomonadota > Gammaproteobacteria > Pseudomonadales > Pseudomonadaceae > Pseudomonas > Pseudomonas sp. GD03862. The sequence goes on along the minus strand of NZ_JAOCDI010000036.1, from coordinate 20,250 downwards.
GCCAGCCTGGGCGAACAGCACATCCAGGCCGTGCTGCGCGAGCAAACTGACCTGCAACTGGCCGCCGACACTCTGGTGGCCAGTGCCCACCTCAACGGCAGCAAGGACAACGCCAGCGCCTTGCTGGTGCAAGTCGAACAACTGGGCACGGCTAACCTGGGCGATACCCTGGCGCAACTGCAACAATGGCCAGTGCCCGGCCCGCTGCGCGAAGGCCAGGTGATCGACGGCTGGCAGGTCGAAACACTGCATGCGCACAGCCGCCAGTCCTTGCTGTACAAAGTGCGCGATAGCCAGAACCAGCCTTGGCTGCTCAAGACCCTGCCCACGGCACGCGAACAGGAACCGGGGGCGGCACAAGGGCTGTTGCTGGAAGAGTGGTTTCTGCGCCGCATCGCCGGCCGGCATTTCCCCGAGCTACACGCCGCCAATCAGCGCCAGCACCTGTACTACGTGATGCGCGAATATCCCGGCCAGAACCTGGCGGCGTTGCTGGCCGAACAAGGCCCGCTGCCCCTGCCGCAATGGCTGGAAGTCGCCCGGCAACTGCTGCAGGCAGTCGGTGTGCTGCATCGGCGCAACTTGCTGCACCGCGATATCAAGCCAGACAACCTGCACCTGGGCCGCGATGGCCAGCTGCGCCTGCTGGACTTCGGCCTGGCTTATTGCCCGGGCCTGTCCGAAGACCCGCTGCACGAGCTGCCCGGCACGCCCTCGTATATCGCCCCGGAAGCATTCGATGGCCACCCGCCCAGCCCGCGTCAGGACTTGTATGCAGTGGGCGTGACCCTGTACCACCTGCTGACCGGACACTACCCGTACGGCGAGGTAGAGGCCTTCCAGCGCCCGCGCTTCGGCCAGCCGGTCAACGCCGCGCGCTACCGACCCGACCTGCCGGAATGGCTGCAGCACAACCTGCTGCAGGCCGTGGCGAGCGACCCGGCGCAGCGCTTCGAAACCGCCGAACACTGGTTGCTGCTACTCGAGCGCGGCGACCGCCAGGAACTGCCCAGCCGACCCCGGCCGCTGCTCGAGCGCGAGCCGCTGAAGGTGTGGCGCACCCTGGCCCTGTTGTCGTTGCTGATCAATCTGATACTGCTGTTTACCCTGCTCAAGGGCTGAACGCGCCTTGCCGATGAGGAAACGCTGATGAATGCAAAAGTATGGCTGGTCGGTGCCGGCCCTGGTGACCCTGAACTGCTCACCCTCAAGGCAGTGCGTGCGTTGCAGCAAGCCGCCGTGGTCCTGGTCGACGACCTCGTCAACCCGGCAGTGCTCGAGCATTGCCCGCAGGCCCGGGTAATGACCGTGGGCAAGCGCGGTGGCTGCCGCTCTACACCGCAAGCGTTCATTCAGCGCCTGATGCTGCGCCACGCGCGACAGGGCCGTTGCGTGGTACGGCTCAAGGGCGGCGACCCTTGCATCTTCGGCCGTGGCGGTGAGGAGGCACTGTGGCTGCAGGGCCATGGCATCGAAGTGGAGGTGATCAATGGCATCACCGCCGGCCTGGCCGGGGCCACCCAATGCGGGATTCCCCTGACTTCACGGGGCGTGAGCCGAGGGGTGACGCTGGTGACGGCGCACACCCAGGACGATAGCGAGCTGAACTGGGCGGCCTTGGCTCAGGGCGGGACAACGCTGGTGGTCTACATGGGGGTGGCGCGGCTGGAACAGGTGCGCCAGGGATTGCTGGCGGGGGGTATGGCGCCGGGAATGCCGGTGGCGATGATCGAAAACGCCTCGCTGCCGCAGCAGCGGGAGTGCAGAAGCGATGTGCAGGGAATGGTGGAAGCTGCGCGGGCGTTTGGCTTGCGTAGCCCGGCAATCCTGGTGATTGGAGAGGTGGTGGGAGAGCAACAGGCTGTGGGGCGGATCGCAATCGCAGGCTAACAGCAGGAACAGCCTTCGAGGCCGGTTAAACCCCAGGCAAAGAAAAACCCGGCCGAGGCCGGGTTTTTCATGAAGCTTCAAACCAATTACTTGGCCTGGGCTTCTACCTGAGCTTCAACGCGACGGTTGACAGCACGGCCTTCTTCGGTGGCGTTGTCAGCAACCGGACGGGTTTCGCCGTAGCCAACCGAGTCAACACGGCTGGATTCTACGCCGTACTGCTGGGTCAGCACTTGCTTGACAGCGTTGGCACGACGCTCGGACAGCTTCTGGTTGTAAGCGTCTGGACCCACGGAGTCAGTGTGACCTTCAACCACGGTGGTGGTTTGTGGGTACTGCTTCATGAAGTCAGCCAGGTTTTTGATGTCGCCGTAGCTGTTAGGCTTGACGACCGACTTGTCGAAGTCGAACTTGACGTCCAGCTCAACGCGAACGACTTCGGCAACAGCCGGGCAGCCGTCGGCGTCAACGGTAACGTTGGCCGGGGTGTCTGGGCACTTGTCGACGTTGTCGCACACGCCGTCGTTGTCGGAGTCGGAGCAGACTTCAGCAACTGGAGCAGGAGCAGCTTCAGCTTGCTTCGGGCTACCGCCGAAGTTCAGGCCAACACCAACGCTCGGGGCCCACTCGGTGTCGCCCTGGTCGATGTTGTACTGAGCTTCTACGCCGGCACGGGCGTAAAACATGTCGGTGATGTACCACTTGGCGCCAGCGCCAACGTTGGCGAAGGTGGAGTGGTCACGACCGCCACGGCCGGTCTGGCCCAGCGACTGGTGCGAGAAACCAGCGGAAACGTACGGACGGATGGCGTCGTACGGGTTGTTGAAGTGGTAAACGGCGTCCAGGGCGGTGTTCGAGCCCTTGATGTTCTTGCCGTCTTCGCCACGAGCGTTGTGCACTTCGTCGTAGCCCAGACGCAGCTCAACGTCGTCGGTCAGGAAGTAACCGATCGAGCCGCCGAACAGGTTGCCGTCGTTCTTGAAGTCGCGCTGGCTGTCGAAGAATTCTTTCTTGTAGAAGATTTCAGTCTCGACGGCGCCTTGACCTTGTGCCATAGCGCCAATCGAAGTGGCGGCTACAAGCGAACCAATGGCCAAGCCCAAGGTGTTTTTCAATTTCATCCGTTAAATCCCCATCTGGTGATAGTTAAGCAGTCCCACCACAAACAAGAGGGACAACTCGACGGCGAGTCTAGCAGAACTCGCCGGTTCGTTAGAGATATTTGCACGCCACTAAGTTTCATCAAGGCCGGCAAATTTCTCCCGAAGCTTGTCTAGCGCGCGCTTGTAACGCATTTTCGTCGCGCTCAAGCCCATGTGCATGATGTCGGCAATTTCCTGGAACTCCAGCTCTGCGACAAAACGCAGCACCAGAATTTCCCGGTCAATCGGGTTCACATGCACCAGCCACTTGTCCAGCCCGCCTTTTTCTTCCGGCTTTGGAGCCTTGTCTTCGGACGCCTCTTCAACAGGGTCCAGACTCAAGGCATCCATCAACCGACGTTTGCGGCGCTCCTTGCGGTACTGGGTAATGCACTCGTTGTAGGTGATGCTGTAGAGCCAGGTCTTGAACTTCGACTTACCCTCGAAGTTTTTCAGCCCGTACAGCACTTTCAGCATCACTTCCTGACAGACATCGTCCGCGTCACGGTCGTTCCCCAGATAACGCGCACAGACGTTAAACAGGGTCCGTTGGTAGCGCCGCATGAGCTCTTCATAGGCGCGGGTAACGTGGTACAGCTCCTCATGCGAACGCGCCACCAACTCTTCGTCTGTGAGCTCGCGGGGGTCATAGCGCATGGGCGGCGAATGAACTTTATTCAAAACGGATCTGGCCGACAGTCAGGTCAATGTCGCCGCGCGACCCCGTGGGTCGAATTTCGCGGCGGCATACATTAACAGCTTTTGTGCGGTTAGCGGCTATTGACGCGCTGTTCAAGCAGCTCGCGGTTAGACAGCGACACCAGTTCGCCATCATCGGTCAGCAGCGTCGTCTTCACCGTACCGATCTCCTCGATATGCCCTTCGACCTCTCCAATCCGCACCTGCTGGCCGACTTGGTACAGCTCGCGCACGTAGATGCCGGCCAGGATCTGCCCGGCAATTTCGCGACTGCCAAGGCCCATGGCCAAGGCAACGGCCAGACCAACGGTAATCAGCCCGATAACGATGACGTGGTTCAGCAGGTCGGTTTTCACTTCAAGCTGGCTGATGGCCACCGAGATGCTGATGATGATCACAAGGCCTTGGGTGATACGCCCCAGACCCGCCGAGTATTCCAGGCCGATACCTTCGGCAGCGCCACGCACCAGGCCGTTGGCCACCTGCGCCAGCAGTACGCCGGCCAGCAGCACCAGGGCCGCGCCGAACACCTTGGGCAAGTACAGGGCGAGCATGTCGAGGGTTGCCGAAACCCGCTCAAGGCCCAGCGATTCGGCAGCCGAGACCAGGAAGATGAGCAGCACGAACCAATAGACGATCTTGCCGATCAGGGTCGAGATCGGCACCTGGATACCGCCGCGACCGAGCATTTTGGTGAGGCCGGTGCCGGCCATCAGGCGGTCCAGGCCAAATTTGGCCAACAGTTTGGACAGCAGCGTGTCGAGCAGCTTGGCCACCACGAAACCGAGCAGCACCACGACCAGCGCGCCGAACAGGTTGGGGATGAAGTTCGCTACCTTGGTCCAAAGGGCTGTCATCGCGGTGACCAGGCTCTGGGTCCAGAGATCGAGTTCCATATTCAATCGGCCTTATCTGCTTTGCTGCCGGGGGCAGCGTTGCGGGAAGAGTGTCGACGCACCGGCGCAACATGCGCCGAGCCATTGTTCACGGCAATCAGCAGCGCCTGGCTCCAGCGGCCAAGCAGGCTGAACAGATCACCCGCGCCAACCTGGCGGTTGGCGGTTTTCAGCACGCGACCCAGGCAAGCGGCGTCGTCCCGGTCGTCCCGGTCATTGCCGGAGGGTGACGCCTTGAGCAGGTCGCGCAGGGATTCTTCAAACGGATCGTGCATGGGCACCTCGCGCAGTGTCAGCAAGAGACGAGATGGCCGGGCGACGGGTCACACATCCTGTTGGCACGAAGGTTTCAAATTGCACAGCTATACCCACCGCAACCGCCGGAACAGCCACCACTGCCCCACGGCCAACCCCAGCACGACGATGCAGGCGAACAGGAAGCCCAAAGGGTTTTCCGCCCCGGGGATGCCGCCGACATTGATGCCCAGTAGCCCGGTGACAAAGCTCATGGGCAGGAAGATGCAGGTGATGATGCCAAAGCGGTACATGGTGCGGTTCATCCGCTCGCTACGCCGCCGGTCCTCGCTTTCCAGCACCAGCGCAGCGCGTTCGCGGGCCAGTTCCAGCTCTTCGAGGTAGCGGATCAGGCTGTTGTTGAGTTCATTCCAGTAATCGGCGTCGGCATTGGCGAACCAGCTCCATTTGCTGCGCGACAACTGCGCATAGATTTCCCGTTGCGGGGCGAGAAAGCGGCGCAAGCCAGCGGCACGGCGGCGGATCTGCTGCAAGCTGCCCTGCTCCGGGGCATACCGCTCGTCGGATTCGACCTTTTCTTCCTCCAGGTCGACGAGCTCGGCCAGGTCGCTGACCAGGCCCTGGACCTTTTCGGTCAGCAACTCGCCCATCAACAGCAACAGTTCCGAGGCCGATTTCGGCCCCCTGCCCTGTTCCAGCAGCTGGAGAATTTCATCGCTGGCGCGCAACGGCCGCAGGCGCAGCGAAATAACCCGCTGCGCCTCGGCGAAGATGCGTACCGAAACCATGTCTTCGGGCTCGGCACCCGGGTTGAGGTTGACCCCCCGCAGGAACAGCAACAGCTGTTCGTCCGCCATGGGCAGCAGGCGCGGCCGGGTGTTTTCTTCCAGCAGCAGCTCGCAGGCGAACTCGCTCAGGCCGCTGTCGTGCAGCAGCCAGGAACGGGTTTGCGGATGGCTGCGGTCCCAGTGCAGCCACAGGCTCTGCTCCGGTTGCAACTGCAGGTCGTCCAGTTCGGTACGGGCAATCGAGCGCGCGCCACCTTTGCCATCGAGCACCAGGGCATGCACCAGCCCCCACTGCGCGTTGTCTTCCTCGAACATCAAAGCTCCATCAGCGCGTGCGGCGCATTACTCCGGCATTTTCAGCGGTTTCGGCGAGACCAGCACGCCATTGTTGTCGGCATACACATACTCACCCGGGCGGAAGGTTACCCCGGCGAAGGTCACCACCACGTTGAGATCGCCAATACCCCGCTTGTCGGTCTTCATCGGGTGGCTGGCCAGGGCCTGCACACCAACGTCGGTCTGGATCAGCACGTCGACATCACGCACGCAGCCGTAGATCACCAAGCCTTCCCAACCGTTTTTTGCGGCTTTTTCGGCGAGCATGTCGCCGAGCAGCGCACGGCGCAGCGACCCACCGCCATCGACCACCAGCACTTTGCCCTTGCCGTCGAGTTCGACCTGCTCCTTGACCAGCGAATTGTCCTCGAAACACTTGATGGTAACGATCTGGCCACCGAACGAATCGCGGCCACCGAAATTGCTGAACATCGGTTCCAGCACTTGTACCAGGTCCGGGTAGGCGTCACACAGGTCGGGCGTTACGTAATGCTGCATGGGAAGCTCCTGTCAGTCACAACGAAAGCGGGTATCGGCCAAGGCTACACCTTGGAGGCTGTCGCAGTCATCCGGGACCGGGCAGTCATTTGTATTCATCCTGTCTCGGCCCTTCCACGCGTGACCCGTTCCTGCACAGGAACGCGCCGTTATCCAGGTGTAGGAGCGGGTTTACCCGCGAATACGGTGGCGGCGTCAACGGTGAACGGCGGGTGGAGATTGGCCAGCAGGGCCGGCCCTTTCGCGGGTAAACCCGCTCCTACACGCGGCCTGCGCCCAACGACCGACCTGTTTCCACCACCGATCCGGTGTAGGAGCGGGTTCACCCGCGAATACGGTGGCGGCGTCAACGGTGAACGGCCGGTGGAGATTGGCCAGCAGGCCCGGCCCTTTCGCGGGTAAACCCGCTCCTACACGACGGCCTGTGTCCACCCCCCGATGTGCGTCCACCACCAATCCGGTGTAGGAGCGGGTTTACCCGCGAATACGGTGGTGGCGGCAACGGTGAACGGCCGGTGGAAATTGGCCAGCAGGCCCGGCCCTTTCGCGGGTAAACCCGCCCCTACGACGGCCTGTGTCCAACCCCCGATGTGCGTCCACCACCAATCCGGTGTAGGAGCGGGTTTACCCGCGAAGCGGCCATGACAGGTACAGCAAACTCAGCTGGCAGGCACAGGTTCCGCAACGACAGTGGACGCATGCACCGGCAGCAGCGGGTTGCGCAGCCAGCGCTCCACCAGCGGCCACACCTGCACCTGCGCGGCCTTGCTCACCAGCATGTCGACATGCCCAAAGGCCTCGAAACCTTCTTCACGACCCAGCCGCAGGAACTGCTTGCGCTCGCCGCCCAACTGCTCGAACAGCTTGCGACAGGCCCACACCGGGTCCTGGAAGTCCCCTGCACCGGCCACTGCCAGCAGCGGTACATCCACTTCAGCCAGCCCTGCCCACCAATCGTGCTTCTTGTCGCCAAAACGCCCGAACAGGCCGTGCCAGCGCATGCTCTCCAGGGCGAGGCCTATCGGCTCGTCTTCAGGCCCACGCTTGAAACGTGGCCCGGATATCTGCCCCCAACGCTTGAGCACCAGCTTCGCGCCCCAAGCCAGCGGCGGCACTTTCAACGGCCAATAGACACGGCTGATCTGGGTACCGAACAGCGCCACGCTGGCCAACTGCTCGGCAGCCAGAAAACCACCGCCCAGCGCAGCTACCAGGGTGGTGCCACCCAGGGAATGGCCAACCCAGTGCGGCGCCTGGCCCGACTGCTCGCGCACGAACGCGTTGATCAACGGCAGGTCATCACGGGCGTAGGCGGCAACGCTGTTGTGCTTCCAGTCCTGGTTACGCGGCGACAGGCCGTGGCCTCGCATTTCCGGGATCCAGACATCGAAACCGGCGCGCGCAAGGTAGGCACCCAGGCCAACCCCTTTGGGCGAATACCAGAAGCGCCGATTGGAAAAACTGCCGTGCAGGAGAATGACCGGCACGCCTTGGGCCTGAACCTGGTCGGCCAGCCCTAGACGGGTGATGGCGAGCTCGACGCTGGGGTCCGGGCCATTACCGGCCTTGATCCGATACACGTCTTCGCTAAGATCGCCGCGGCGCTCGGCACTGAGCAGGGCCACGGGGAATAAAGTGCTGCTGCTTTGCATAAGGTTGCTTGGTGCACAAAAAAGGGCGGGGTCCATTGCTGGAGCTCGCCCTGGAAAAAACCAGGCAGGAGGGCGCCAGACGCCCCCCCGCGTTTACTGCATCAGGCCGCGCCTTGGCCTTCGGCCAGGAAGAACCAGGTCTCGAGTACCGAGTCCGGGTTCAGCGACACGCTTTCGATGCCCTGCTCCATCAGCCACTTGGCCAGGTCCGGGTGGTCCGATGGGCCTTGGCCGCAGATGCCGATGTACTTGCCAGCCTTGTTGCAGGCGGCAATGGCGTTGGCCAGCAGCTTCTTCACCGCAGGGTTACGCTCGTCGAACAGGTGGGCGATGATGCCCGAGTCACGGTCCAGGCCCAGGGTCAGCTGGGTCAGGTCGTTGGAGCCGATCGAGAAGCCGTCGAAGTATTCCAGGAACTCTTCGGCGAGGATGGCGTTGGACGGCAGTTCGCACATCATGATCACGCGCAGGCCGTTGTCGCCGCGGGCCAGGCCGTTTTCGGCGAGCAGGTCGACGACCTGGCTGGCTTCGCCCAAGGTACGCACGAACGGCACCATGATCTCGACGTTGGTCAGGCCCATCTCGTTGCGCACACGCTTCAGTGCACGGCACTCGAGCTCGAAGCAGTCACGGAACGATTCACTGATGTAACGCGAAGCACCGCGGAAGCCCAGCATCGGGTTTTCTTCTTCCGGCTCGTACAGCTTGCCACCGATCAGGTTGGCGTACTCGTTGGACTTGAAGTCCGACAGGCGCACGATGACCTTTTTCGGGTAGAAGGCCGCCGCCAGGGTGCTGATACCCTCGACCAGCTTCTCGACATAGAAGCCGACCGGGTCGTTGTAGCCGGCAATGCGCTTGTCGACGCTGTCTTTCAGGTCGGCAGGCAGGCCCGCATAGTTCAGCAGCGCCTTGGGGTGCACGCCGATCATGCGGTTGATGATGAACTCCAGGCGTGCCAGACCGACACCGGCGTTGGGCAGCTGGGCGAAGTCGAAGGCGCGGTCCGGGTTGCCGACGTTCATCATGATCTTGAACGGCAGTTCCGGCATGGCATCGACCGAGTTCTGCTTGATGTCGAAGCCCAGCTCGCCTTCGAAGATGAAGCCAGTATCGCCTTCGGCACAGGAAACGGTCACGCCCTGGCCATCTTTCAGTACCTGAGTAGCGTTGCCGCAACCGACTACCGCCGGGATACCCAGCTCACGCGCGATGATCGCCGCGTGGCAGGTACGGCCACCGCGGTTGGTGACGATGGCGCTGGCGCGCTTCATCACCGGTTCCCAGTCAGGGTCGGTCATGTCGGAGACCAGCACGTCGCCCGGCTGGACCTTGTCCATTTCCGATACGTCGTTGATGACGCGAACCTTGCCGGCGCCGATACGCTGGCCAATGGCACGGCCTTCGACCAGCACGGTGCCTTTCTCTTTGAGCAGGTAGCGTTCCATGACGTTGGCGCTGGAACGGCTCTTCACCGTTTCCGGGCGGGCCTGGACGATGTACAGCTTGCCGTCGTCACCGTCCTTGGCCCACTCGATGTCCATCGGGCGCTGGTAGTGCTGCTCGATGATCATGGCCTGCTTGGCCAGCTCGCTGACCTCGGCATCGGTCAGGCAGAAGCGTGCGCGCTCGGCGCGGTCGACTTCGACGGTCTTGACCGAACGGCCGGCCTTGGCTTCGTCGCCATAGACCATCTTGATCGCCTTGCTGCCCAGGTTGCGGCGCAGGATGGCCGGGCGGCCGGCCTGCAGGGTGTTCTTGTGCACGTAGAATTCGTCAGGGTTGACCGCACCCTGCACCACGGTTTCGCCCAGGCCATAGGCGCCAGTGATGAATACCACGTCGCGGAAGCCCGACTCGGTGTCGAGGGTGAACATGACGCCGGCGGTGCCGGTTTCGGAGCGGACCATGCGCTGCACACCGGCAGACAAGGCAACCAGCTTGTGATCGAAGCCCTGGTGCACGCGGTAGGCGATGGCGCGGTCGTTGAACAGCGAAGCGAACACTTCCTTGGCCGCGCGGATCACGTTATCGACGCCGCGGATGTTGAGGAAGGTTTCCTGCTGGCCGGCGAACGAGGCGTCCGGCAGGTCTTCAGCGGTAGCCGAAGAACGCACGGCAACGGCCATGTTGTCGTTGCCGGCGGCCATTTCGGCGAAGGCCGTACGGATTTCCGAATCCAGGCGTGGCGGGAATTCGGCTTCCATGACCCACTGGCGGATCTGCGCGCCGGTCTTGGTCAGGGCATTGATGTCGTCAACGTCCAGCGCGTCGAGCGCGGCGTGAATGCGGTCGTTCAGCCCACTCTGCTCGAGAAAGTCACGGTACGCCTGAGCCGTAGTGGCAAAGCCGCCCGGCACCGACACGCCGGCACCGGCGAGGTTACTGATCATCTCGCCCAGGGATGCGTTCTTGCCCCCCACATGCTCCACATCATGGACGCCGAGCTTATCGAGGGAAACTACGTACTCTACCAAGGTGATCTCTCCACTAACTGTGTTGGAAAAGCTCAAAAGGCGCCCGCCTGTCTTCTATGACTTGGCCGGGCGTTTGTGGCCTGTACCTGGAAAATAGGCGCTGCAAATGTGGCAGAATGTCGACAGCCGCATTCGGCAAACCGAACTTATCATATCCAAGAATCGCCATCAGCTTAAGGCCCAGATCGCAAATGAAACGAACCGCGTTCTTCATCTCCGACGGCACCGGTATCACTGCCGAAACCCTGGGCCAGAGTTTGCTCGCGCAATTCGAGAGCATTCCGTTCAACAAATTCACCCGTCCTTACATCGATTCGCCGGACAAAGCGCGGGCCATGGTCCAGCAAATCAACGCTGCGGCCGAGCGGGATGGGGTCCGCCCGATCATCTTCGACACCATTGTCAACCAGGACATCCGCGAGATCCTGGCGACGTCGAATGGCTTCATGATCGACATCTTTTCTTCGTTTTTATCCCCACTTGAGCAGGAATTGATCGCCCATTCGTCGTATTCCGTGGGCAAATCCCACTCGATTGGTGGCAATTCCAACTACATGGAACGCATCGAGGCGGTGAATTTCGCCCTGGATAACGACGATGGTGCACGCACCCACTACTACGACAAAGCCGACCTGATTCTGGTTGGCGTGTCGCGTTGCGGCAAAACCCCAACCTGCCTGTACATGGCCATGCAGTTCGGCATCCGTGCCGCCAATTACCCGCTGACCGAGGACGACATGGAGCGCCTGCAGCTGCCGGCGGTGCTGAAAAAGCACCACAGCAAGCTGTTCGGCCTGACCATCGACCCCGACCGCCTCACCGCCATCCGCCACGAACGCAAGCCCAACAGCCGCTATTCCAGCTTTGCCCAGTGCGAATTCGAAGTGCGTGAAGTGGAAAGCCTGTTCCGCAGGGAGAACATTCCCAATATCAATTCCACGCATTTTTCGGTGGAAGAGATTTCCGCCAAGATCCTGGTTGAAAAAGGCGTGGAGAGGCGGTTCAAGTAACGCCCCCCCTGTAGGAGCGGGTTTACCCGCGAATACGGTGGCGGCAGCGACAGTGAACGGCGGGTGGAAATTGGCCAGCAGGGCCGGCCTCTTCGCGGGTGAACCCGCTCCTACACGACGGGCTGTGTCCAACCCCCGATGTGTGTCCACCACCAATCTGTGTAGGAGCGGGTTCACCCGCGAAAGGGCCAGCCCAGGCATACAAAAAAGCCCCGGCATCACTACCGGGGCTTTGTTTTACCTCACCACAAGGCTCAGGACGGCACCACCGCCGCCTGCCCGCTCATGGCCAGGTCGACCAGCTCGCGGTTGGCCACCGCGTACATCGCATAGTCAGTGCCCGTGGCATTGCGCAGGTCGTCGAGCATGGCGCGCCAGCGCTCCACCATTCCCCGATGCTGCTCTGACCACAACGCCACGCGGGCATCCATGTCTTCCGGTGCATCGACCATCTGCAGGACCGAAATGGTGATCGCCCGCTGCTGCAAGTCGATATCGTCGCGGAATGCCTCGCGGGCCAGCGCCTGCCAGTTGTTTTCCACCGGCAGGTTGCTGATTTCCTGCAAGTACCAGGTCAGGTCCAGCGCGCTGCCCACGGCGAAGAATGCCTTGGCCACCTGCGCGGGCTCATGGCCGGTCACGTCGGCCGCTTCAATGATCGGCAGCAGGGTGTACAGGTGGCTGGTACCCGCCACCATACGCGCCAGCAACTCCGGCACACCGGCGTCGACAAAGCCCTGGTAGCGGACCATCCAGCGTTCGCGGGTAGGGCCTTCGAGCAGCTCATCCAGCTTCAGACCCAGCTGCGCGATCTTCGGCCCGAAGTGCGCGGTATCGCGCCCGGCGTCCTGTTCGTTACGGCGGCTTCGCAGGAACCAGCGGGTGGCACGGCGGCCCAGGCGCATCAGCTCGTCCATCAGGGTGAGCTGGATTTCCGCCGGCACCTGATAGTCCAGCGCCTCGATCTGGCGGAACCAGTGCGGCAGGTGGAAGATGTCGCGCACGATCACATAGGCCCCGGCCACGTTGGCCGGGCTCATGCCGGTCGACTCCTTCAGGCGCTGGACGAAGGTGATACCCATGTTGTTGACCAGGTCGTTGGCGATCTGGGTGCTGACGATTTCGCGCTTCAGGCGGTGGCGGCGCATGGCCTCGGCGAACTTGCTGACCAGGGACGGCGGGAAAGCGGTGTCCATGTCACGGGTCAGGTAGTCGTCGTCCGGTACCAGCGACTTGAGCAGTTGCTCCTTGAGGTCGATCTTGCTGTACGAGATCAGCACGGACAGCTCGGCGCGGGTCAGGCCCTGGCCGGCAGCCAGGCGTTCGGCCAACTGCTCTTCGGACGGCAGGAACTCGATGGCACGGTCCAGCTTGCCCCGCGCCTCGAGGTCGGCCATCAGGCGCTTGTATTCGGCAATCCGCTCGCGGGCGCGGCGGGCGGCCAGCGACAGCGCCTGGGTCTGCTTGTAGTTGTTGCCCAGCACCAGCCCGGCCACTTCGTCGGTCATGCTGCCCAGCAGCTGGTTGCGCTGCTTCTCGGTCATGTCGCCACCCTGCACCACTTCGTTGAGCAGGATCTTGATGTTGACCTCGTGGTCGGAGCAGTCCACGCCGCCGGCGTTGTCGATGAAGTCGGTGTTGGTGGCGCCGCCGTTCAGGCCGAACTCGACGCGGCCGAGCTGGGTCATGCCCAGGTTGCCGCCCTCGCCCACTACCTTGCAGCGCAGTTCGTTACCGTTGACCCGCAGCGCATCGTTGGCCTTGTCGCCGACATCGGCGTGGCTTTCAGTGCTGGCCTTCACGTAGGTACCGATACCGCCGTTCCACAGCAAGTCCACCGGGGCCTTGAGCAGCGCGTTAAGCAGCTCGGTCGGGGTCAGGCGGTCGGCTTCTATGGCGAAGCGCTCTTTCATCTGCGGGCTGATGGCGATGCTCTTGGCACTGCGCGGGAAGATCCCGCCGCCTTCGGACATGATGCTGGTGTCGTAGTCGCTCCAGGCCGAACGCGGCAGGTCGAACAGGCGCTTGCGCTCGGCAAAGCTGGTGGCAGGGTCGGGATTGGGGTCGATGAAGATATGCAGGTGGTTGAACGCGGCCACCAGTTGCAGCTTGTCGGACATCAGCAGGCCATTGCCGAACACGTCACCGGCCATATCGCCCACACCAATGACGGTGATCGGGTCTTCCTGCACGTTGATGCCACGCTCGCGGAAGTGACGCTGCACGCCCACCCAGGCGCCGCGCGCGGTAATGCCCATCTTCTTGTGGTCGTAACCGGCCGAGCCGCCCGAGGCAAAGGCATCGCCAAGCCAGAAGCCGTAGTCGATGGCAATGCCGTTGGCAATGTCGGAGAAGGTCGCGGTGCCTTTGTCGGCCGCTACCACCAGGTACGGGTCGTCATCGTCATGACGCACCACGTTGGCCGGCGGCACCACGCCACCGTCCTTGAGGTTGTCGGTGATGTCGAGCAGGCCGGAAATGAAGATGCGGTAGCACGCCACGCCTTCGGCGGCGATCTCGTCACGGCTGCCGCCCAGCGGCAGGCGACGCGGCAGGAAACCACCCTTGGCGCCGACCGGCACGATGACCGAGTTCTTCACCTGCTGGGCTTTCACCAGCCCCAGCACTTCGGTACGGAAGTCCTCTTCGCGGTCGGACCAGCGCAGGCCACCACGGGCAACGTTGCCAAAGCGCAGGTGCACGCCCTCGACCCGAGGCGAATAGACGAATATCTCGAACTTTGGCACCGGCTTGGGCAATTCGGGGATCAGCTTGGGGTTGAACTTGAAGCTGAAGTACGACTTGTTCTGGCCGTTTGCGTCAGGCTGGTAGAAGTTGGTACGCAGGGTGGCCTTGATCAGGTCCAGGTAGCGCCGCAGGATGCGGTCTTCGTTGAGCACTTGCACGTCGTCCAGCGCAGTCAGAATGGCCTGTTCCAGGCGCTGCTGCTTGTCGTCAAGGTCGTCCTGGGTGAGCTTGCGCGCCAGGTAGAAGCGGGTCTTGAACAACCGGGTCAGCTCACGAGCGATGTCGGTGTGGTTGTTCAGGGTGCTGGCGATGTAGCCCAGATCGAAGCCCAGACGGATCTGTTTCAGGTAACGGGCGTAGGCACGCAGCAAGGCCACGTCGCGCCACGGCAGGCCGGCGGTGAGCACCAGGCGGTTGAAGGCGTCGTTCTCGGCGTCACCCCGGACGATGTGGATGAAAGCGTCCTGCAAGGTATCGTTGAGCTGCTGGATATCCAGGCTCAGGCCTTCGCTGTAGGTGAAGGCGAAGTCGTGGATCCAGTATTCGCGGCCATTGGCATGGCGCAGGCGATACGGGAACTCGCCGAGCACGCGCAGGCCGAGGTTTTCCAGAATCGGCAGCACGTCGGACAGCGCCAGCGGGGTGTCGGCGTGGTACAGCTTGCAGTGCAGGATGCGCTCACCCACCTGGGTCAACGGCTGGTAGAAGCTCATGGCCAGCGGCTTGCTTTCCGACAGGTTCAGCACATGCTGCAGGTCGACCACCGCCGAGTGCGCGGCGAAGCGTTCGCGGTAACCGGCCGGGAAGCCTTTGGGGAAATCGGCGAGGATGTTGGTGCCCTGGGCTTCGCCGAAGTTCTCCACCACCAGTGCCGAGTAGTCGTCATGCCACGAGCGGCAGGCCTGGATGACTTCGCGTTCCAGCTGCTGCGGGTCGATGTCGATACGGTTCTTGGGGTCGACCCGCAGGATCAGTTGCACACGGGCCAGTACCGATTCGGAGAAGAAGGTCCAGAACTCGCAGTCGCTGGCCTTCAGGCGCTCCATCAGCACCTGCTGGATCTTCTGCCGCACTTCGGTGGAATAGATTTCCCGCGGGACGTAGGCCAGGCAGTAGCAGAAGCGGCCGTACGGGTCTTTACGCAGGAACACGCGGATCTTGTTGCGCTCCTGGATCTGCACGATTGCCATGACCGTGCTGAACAGCTCGTCGATCGGCGTCTGGAACAGGTCGTCGCGCGGCAGCACTTCCAGCACCTGGGCCAGTTCCTTGCCCAGGTGGGCCTTGGGATCAAAGCCCGAACGGCGCTCGACTTCGGCCACCTTCACGCGGATGTACGGAATGGCATGCACGCTTTCGCCATACACCGACGAGGTGTACAGCCCCATGAAGCGGTGCTCCTTGATGACCTTGCCGTCGGCGTCCAGCTGGCGGATCGACACGTAGTCCGGGTAGGCCGGGCGGTGCACGCGGCTGGGCAGCGCGGCCTTGGCGAACGACAGCAGCAGCGGCTCGTTGAGGTAGGCCACAGCGTAGTCTTCGATGCGCAGCTCTTCTGCCGTCAAGCCCACACGCAGGCGGCGCGGCAGGCCGAGGAACGACTGCTCGTCGTAGACCATCTGGCCGCCATCGGCGCCGCCCTTGACGGTGAATTCTTCATAGCCCAGGAAGGTGAAGTGGTTATCCAGCAGCCATTCGAGGAAGGCCTTGACTTCGTCCTTCTCGTTTTGGGCGGGGCCAAAGGCGGTTTGCTCCACCTGCGCTACCACTTCACGCAGCTTGGCCTTCATCGGGTCGAAGTCGGCCACCACCACCCGTACCTCGGCCAGCACCTGCTCGATCTCGCGGGTCAGCACCGTCAGCTCGGCGGCATTGGCGCAGCGGTCGATCTCCAGGTACATCAATGACTCGTAGCGCACGCCCTCGCCCTGGGTTCCCTTGGGCAGCAGCTCCAAGAGCTCGCCCTTGGCGCCACGGCGCACACTGAGCACGGTGGTTTGCAGGGTGTGGATGCTGTAGCCACGGCGGTTGAGCTCGGTGCGCACCGAGTCGACCAGGAACGGCAAGTCATGGTGCAACACTTCGACCACGGTATGGGTCGACTGCCAGCCATTGCGTTCGTAATCAGGGTTGTACACCCGCACTTGCGGGTATTCGGGGTCGAAACGCTCGATGATGCGCCAGGCTGACAGGGTGCAGCCGGCCAGGTCGGAAAGCCTGCGCTGGGTGAGTTCGTCCAGAGAGATGATGCCGAAGAACTGCTCGGCGAACAGCGCCACTTGTGGCAGGGACTGCTCGCTGATGTGCTGCGCCAGGGCCGCTTGCAGTTGGTGCTGGAAGTCGGCTTTGCTGGCTGCGGTGAAGAACGCCATCTGTGGTACTCCGCTTGGGCTTTGTAATAATTGAAGCGTCGCTGCGTGCGCCGTGTACGGATCAACGATAGCCAACCCGTGGCATGACGGACGGTAAAAACCAGACGTTGAACGTGCGCAGGCACGCCCAGGGCTCGCCGAAGCTTAACGACTGATCGGTCATCTACGCTTGCAGCGCTGCGACAATTTCGGTCAAGGGGCGGTAACTTTACGTTTATGCCTGTACGCAAGACTGTCAGAATTCCCTTCCGTTTCCTTTGACCCGAGCCTGCTCATGCAAATCAACACCGCCCTGCTGTTCGCCACCCCTTGCGATGACGAGGAAGACAACATGGCGACCCTGTGCTGCCACAGCGACAAGGGTCAGATGTTCCTGCTTACCCGTTACCCGGACGAGGACACCGTCGACCTGACGCTGGATGACGAGCCGTCGACGCTGGATGGCCTTAAAGTGACCCTGAGCGCCAAGCGCCTGCTGATCGAAGTGGCGGCCGGCGACCGGGACGCGCTGAAGGGGGATGAAGTACTGGAAATCAACCTGACCAGCGATTTGAGTGACATGGATGAAGTGAAGGAAACCCTGGAGAACATCCTGGCCGGTACTGGAACCTTGGTCTGCGAGCTTTGAACCCTGCCCCTGCCTAGTGGGAGCGCGGTCCCTGTGGGAGCAACTGTCTTGCTCAATTTCTAAAAGCTGGCGCGATCCCTGTGGGAGCGGCCTTGCGTCGCGAAAGGGCCGCGCAGCGGCCCCAGGATCTCGACATCATGCATAGATTGCTGGGGCCGCTTTGCGGCCCTATCGCGACACAAGGCCGCCCCTACACTGATCAGTCCAGCGCCTGCTGCATCTCTTTGGCCTGCACCCGCAACGCCTCGCAAAACGGCTCCACCGCTGCCGATGCTGGCCGATGGTCCGGGCGTATCAGCATTACCTGATAGGGCACCGAAACCCGTAACCTGCGGATCGGCAACCCGCCTTGCGCCGCCTCCAGCCCGCTCAGCGGGTTGATGATCGCCACCCCCAGGCCTTGCCTGACCATGGCGCACACCGAAGCGGCACTGGTGGTCTCGATGACCGTGCGGCGGTTAACCCCGGCCGCACGAAAGTGCTGATCCAGACGCTGGCGGTAGGTATCCAGGCTGGCCAGGTTGATGAAATCGACCTCATGGAAATCACTCAGCTCCAGTTCAGCCTTCACCTGCAGCGGGTGATGCTCGGGCAACACGCACACCATGTTGGCACTGAACAGCAATTCACCATACGCGCCGCGCGGTATCTGTTCGACTTCAGTCAGGCCAAGGTCATGCTGCTGGGCAACCAGTGACTCCTCCAGCAACGGCGACTCCTGCGCCAGAATGCTCACGCTCACGCCACTGTGCTGCTGGTGAAAGCGCTGGCAAGCCTTGGGCAACAAGGTTTGCGAGAACAGCGGCAGGCAGGTGATGGCCAGCCGGCCCTGCTCGAAGTTGCGGATGGCCTGCGCAAAGCGATCGATCCGCTCCAGCCCGACGTAGGCCCGCTCGACCTCTTCGATCAACAGCAGCGCCTGGGCCGTCGCCACCAGGCGCCCGCCCTCGCGCTCGAACAGGTTCAGGCCAGTCACCTGCTCCAGCCGCGCCAGTTCGCGGCTGACGGTCGGCTGCGAGGTGAACAGCAGGCGCGCCGCACCCGTGACACTGCCAGCGGCCATGATGGCGCGGAACACTTCGATGTGGCGGACGGACAGTTTCACGGCAGCACCCAGTGAGTCGACAATGGGTATATCAGATATGAATGACTGGCAGAAAAATAGCTATTTTTCTGAATTCCCGCTTTGATTCATCCTCGTGGCCTTCCTTATACGAGTAACGCCACCATGACCGCACCCTTCACCCTTCTGGCCGAGGCGGTTCGCCAGCACGGCTCGCCGCTTTGGGCGTACGACGCCAGCACCATCGCCGAGCGTGTCGAGCAGTTGAACGTATTCGACACCGTGCGCTTCGCCCAGAAAGCCAACCCCAACCTGCATGTGCTACGCCTGATGCGCGCCCATGGCCTGGTGCTGGACGCCGTGTCGCTGGGTGAAATGGAGCGGGCCTTCGCTGCGGGTGCGAGCGTTGACGGTGACCCTGCCGGCGTGGTGCTGACCTGCGACGCGCTGGACCGGCCAACCCTGGAGCGAGTGGTGGCAGAGAAGATCGAAGTCAACGCCGGCTCCATCGACATGCTGCGCCAACTGGGTGAACGCTCGCCCGGCCACCGCGTGTGGATCCGCATCAACCCGGGCTTCGGCCATGGCCACAGCCGCAAGACCAATACCGGCGGCGAAAACAGCAAGCATGGCATCTGGCACGAAGAGCTGGACGAGGCGCTGGCGTGCATCAAGGCCCATGGCCTGCACTTGGTGGGCGTGCACATGCACATTGGTTCCGGGGTGGACTACCAGCACCTGGAACAGGTGGCCCGCTCGATGATCGAGCTGATCGGCCGTCTGGGCGTGGACATCGAGGCGTTCTCCATCGGCGGCGGGCTTTCCACCCCTTACCGCAGCACCGACAAACCGGTCGACCTGCAGCGTTATGCGCAGACCTGGGCGGTGGCGCGCAAGGAGATCGAAACGATGCTCGGCCACCCGGTGCGCATGGAGATCGAACCCGGACGCTTCCTGGTGGCGGAGTCGGGCTACCTGGTGGCCGAAGTCCGTGCCGTGAAACAGGTGGGGCGCAATACCTTCGTCATGATCGACGCCGGCTTCAACGACCTGATGCGCCCGGCGATGTACGGCGCTTACCACGGCATGACCCTGCTCGATGCCGATGGCCAGGCAGTAGATCGCCCGCGCCAGCCGACCGTGGTGGCCGGGCCGTTGTGTGAATCGGGTGACGTGTTCACCCAGGATGACCAGGCACTGACCCCGCAGGACCTGCCTCAGGCACAGGTGGGCGACCTGCTGGTGATCCACGATGCCGGGGCCTATGGCGCGTCGATGTCGTCGAACTACAACAGCCGGCCGCTGCTGCCGGAGTTCCTGATCGAGAACGGTGCCCTGCGGATGATCCGCCGGCGGCAGACGGTGCAGGACCTGCTGAGCCTGGAGGCGGATTTCTAAAGATCGCCCCTGGGCGTGCACACCCTTTTGCGGGCACGCCCGCTTCCAACTGACCTTCACCTCCAGGTTCATCCCCCGGCACGCTCAAGCCGGGTGCGATCGGGCCGCTTTGCGGCCCTGTCTCGATGCGGCACCGTATTAAAAAAAGCGACCAGGGTGGCTCTGCACCCGATAGCCATGGCGCAACGAGAGGCAGGTGGGTTGACGTGAAAGGCGACGAAAAGCCTGCCAACGTCAACGATACCGCTTAATCAGAAATTTCCTACGCACCTATCGGAAGCGCAACGCTCCTTTGAGAAGTGATTCCTCGCTAGTGTCCAGCCTCGGGTCGAATGCAACGCTTGCATGCATTTGATGATCATCCCTGCTCGCTGGAGCTATACATGGATTCGTTGAAA
>NZ_JAOCDI010000035.1:0-56575 GCF_029840855.1 Pseudomonas sp. GD03862 | reverse complement strand
TACCCGCGAATACGATGGCGGCTGCGACGGTGAACCACGGGTGGAAATTGGTCAGCAGGTCCGGCCCTTTCGCGGGAAAACCCGAACCCACAAAAAAGCCGCCCCTGGGGGCGGCTTTCTCGTTGCGGCTGAGCTCGGCTTACAGCTGCGGGCCAGCGGCCTTGATGGCGTCGGAAACTTCGAACTTCTTGAAGTTTTCGATGAACAGCTTGGCCAGACCTTTGGCAGCCTCGTCGTAGGCCGCTTTGTCAGCCCAGTTGGTGCGCGGGTTGAGCAGTTCGGTTTCAACGCCCGGAACGGCCTTCGGCACGTCCAGGTTGATGATGTCCAGGTGCTCGGTTTCGGCACCGACCAGTGCGCCGCTCTGGATTGCAGCGATCACGGCACGGGTGGTGGGGATGCTGAAGCGCTTGCCAACGCCGTAGCCACCACCGGTCCAGCCGGTGTTGACCAGGTAGACCTTGGAGTTGAAACCGTTGATACGCTTGATCAGCAACTCGGCGTACTCGCCAGCCGGACGCGGGAAGAACGGTGCGCCGAAGCAGGTGGAGAAGGTCGACTTGATGCCGCCGCCCGAACCCATTTCAGTGGAACCGACCAGCGCGGTGTAGCCGGACAGGAAGTGGTAGGCCGCCTGCTCGTTGTTCAGGATCGAAACCGGAGGCAGAACACCTGTAAGGTCGCAGGTGAGGAAGATCACTGCGTTAGGCTCGCCGCCCAGGTTCGCTTCCGAACGCTTGGCAACGTGCTCCAGCGGGTAGGCCGCACGGCTGTTCTGAGTCAGGCTGACATCGGTGTAGTCGGCGTGCTTGTTGGCGTCGAGAACGACGTTTTCCAGTACTGCGCCGTGCTTGATGGCTTTCCAGATGACCGGCTCGTTCTTCTCGGACAGGTCGATGCACTTGGCGTAGCAGCCGCCTTCCATGTTGAAGACAACGCCTTCGCCCCAACCGTGCTCGTCGTCACCGATCAGGTAACGGCTTTCGTCAGCCGAAAGGGTAGTCTTGCCAGTGCCGGACAGGCCGAAGAACAAGGTCACATCGCCTTCTTCGCCGATGTTGGCCGCGCAGTGCATAGGCAGTACGTCGGCAGCCGGCAGCAGGAAGTTCTGCACCGAGAACATGGCTTTCTTCATTTCGCCGGCGTAGCGCATGCCAGCGATCAGCACTTTCTTCTGGGCGAAGTTGATGATCACGCAACCGTCGGAGTTGGTGCCGTCACGCTCAGGCTCGCACACGAAGTTGGCGACGTTGAGGATCTGCCACTGGTCGCGGCCAGCCGGGTTGAACTGCTCCGGGTTGATGAACAGGCAACGACCGAACAGGTTCTGCCAGGCAGTCTGGGTGGTCATCTTCACCGGCAGGTAGTGCTCGGCTGCGGCCCCTACGTGAACATAGGAAACGAAGTGATCCTGGGCGTTGTTGAACGCCTCGACGCGAGCCCACAGGGCATCGAACTTGTCGGCCGGGAACTTGCGGTTGATCGGGCCCCAGGAAATGGCGTCCTGGGTGGAAGGTTCTTCGACGATGAAACGGTCAGCCGGCGAACGGCCGGTACGGTGACCAGTCTCCACGACCAGTGCGCCAGTATCGGCTAGTACGCCTTCACCGCGTTGCAGCGCTTCTTTTACCAGCTCATCGACGCTCAGGTCGGTGTACACGGTGTTGTTGGCTTGCGTCATGAGATACCCCATCCGGCCCGAGGCCGAGTGCTCCAAACGTTTTGTAGTTGTCTTGAAAAAACTACTACAGCGAAAAAAGTGGCCGGATTATGCCAGAAACGCCCAAAAAAAGTAGGCCCCTCCTGTCAGAACTGCGCTTTTGCGCAATTCGACAGGAGATTATCCTGTGATTTAACGTTTCAGTGACGAGTTTCTGAGGCCACGTCAGTACCGCCACCCGCAAACAATTGCGCCACATCGCTGGCATCGAAGAAGTAGCGCTCGTTGCAGAACTGGCAATCGATCTCTACCGTCCCGCCACATTCGTCCACCAGCGCCTTGGCGTCGTGCTCGCCCAGACTGACCAGCGCATTGCCGGAGCGTTCCCGCGAACAGCTGCAATTGAAGCGCAGTGGCTGGATATCGAACAGGCGCACGGCGTCTTCGTGATACAGGCGGTGCAGCAGGGTTTCGTTGCCCTCTGTCCACTCTTCAGGCTTGAGCGTCTTGGCCAGGGCGACCACATGCTGCCAGCTGTCTTCGCGCTCTTCATCATCCGGCTGGCGATCACGCGGCAGTTGCTGCAGCAATAGCCCACGGGCCTTGCCGCCTTCGGCATTGAGCCAGAAACAGGTATTGAGCTGCTGCGACTGGACGAAGTAGTTGGTGAAACATTCAGACAGGTTGACGCCATCGAGGTCGACGGTCCCCTGGTAGCGCTGGCCCTTGACCGGGTCGATGGTCAGGGTCAGGTGGCCGTCGGGCATCAGCTGCGACAGGGTGGCACAAGCCGGAATCTGGTCCGCTTCGTAGCGGGCCATGCCACGAATCTCGCGCTCACTGGAACATTCCACCATCAGCAGCGGAATCGGCCCGGCCGAACGCGCCTGCAGAATCAGCAGGCCATCGAACTTCATCGCACCCACCAGCAAGGCGGTGGCGGCCATCAACTCGCCGAGCAGCACCTTGACCGGCTGGGGGTACTCATGACGCGCCAACACCGCGGCGTAGCTGTCATCGAGAGACACCCACTCGCCGCGCACATCGCGCTCGTCGAAGATGAAACGTTGGGTGAAATCGGTATCAGGCAAATCGCTCATAGGTTTCGGCTATCTAAAAAATGATGACAAAATGGTTACAAGGGTTGTCGAAAACCGGCGAGAACCCGTGACAGAGCGCTTACAAGGCGCTCCGATTCCTGTTTGCAATAGAGGTATTTTATGGACAATCGACCACTGTTCCAAGCAAGGTGGTCCTGGGGGCCATTGGCAGCCTGTACGCTGCTTCCCATCGCTCTACTGTGTTTCTGGTTATGGCCTTTTGGCCAGATCCTGTGCCTGACTTTCGACGAGTGGCTGTTCCGCAGCCTGAACGCGCCGCTGGCCGATAGCACCACCTGGCGCTACATCTGGACCATCGGCAGCCTACGCCCGTTCGACATCGTCGTCGGCCTGATCCTGCTGGCAGTGCTCATTCGTGGTGACTGGGTGTTCAAGGCTGCTCAGGTTCGCCAGGCATTTTTCGGCTTTCTGGTCACGCTACTCCTCTTAGTGGTGATTCGCGCGCTGTTTTCCAAGTGGGTGGATGCAGCCGGGTGGCAACACAAGAGTCCATCGATGATCTTCGACGACGTCGTGCACCTGAGTGACTATTACCCGAACCTGGAGGCTGCCTGGGAACTCAAGGACCGCTCCAGCAAGAGTTTTCCGGGTGATCACGCCTCGGTGCTGTTGATCTGGGCGCTGTTCATGAGCGTGTTCAGCCGCGGCCTTGCGCAATACCTGGTGGTCTGGGGGCTCGCAGCGCTGTTCATGCTGCCGCGCCTGGTGGCCGGTGCCCATTGGGGGCAGGACGACTACATTGGCGGCTTGCTGATGGCCGTACTGGCGCTGGGCTGGAGCTACTACACGCCGCTGGCGGCCAAAGGCAGCGAGGCGTTGATGCGCTGGACAGCGCCGTTGTTCAAGCTGCTGTCCACGTTACCGTTGGTCGGACGAATGGCGGTGTTGCGCTAGATTTTTGGGGCTCGCAGCAGCCCCATTCAATCGTAACTTCCATGCAGCTGATGAATCTGCCGCCGCTGCTTCTTGGTCGGCCGGCCATCGGTGGTCACGCCCATGGCCCCGGCCTTACGCATCTCAGCCGCCTGTTCACGGCGACGCACACTTTCTTCGGTTTCCTCGTACAACGCCTGCGCCTCTGGGGCACCACGACGCACCACCGACAGCGCCTTCACCACCACCGTGCGCTCATCGAAGCCGGTACGCAGCACGAACTCGTCGCCCACCCGCGGCTCCTTGCCCGGCTTGCAACGCTCGCCCCGGCAATGCACCTTGCCACTCTCGATCGCCGCCTTGGCCAGCGCTCGCGTCTTGTAGAAGCGCGCCGCCCACAGCCATTTGTCCAGGCGAACCTTGTCGTCGTCTTCGGCTTTTTGTGCCATCCCGTTACCTCGGATTCTGTCTTTCATCGAACTGTACTACCTTCACATACGGATGCAAAAAGTCCCCGCCGTGCTTAAAGTTCACCACCTCATTCGCAGGGTGCGCTTCGTGAAGACATTTGACCATTTGACTGTGATCGGCCTGCGCGAGTGGGTCGCCCTGCCTGACCTCGGCGTGGCCGGGCTGCGCGCCAAGATCGACACCGGTGCCAGCACGTCGAGCCTGCATGCCACCGAAGTGGAACCCTTCGAGCGCGACGGCCAGCCCTGGGTTCGCTTCACTGCGCACCTGGGCTCGGTGGTGCAGTTGCGCCACCGCCGCTGCGAGGCACCGTTGGTGACGATGAAAACCATCAAGAGCTCCAACGGCCACGCCCAGACCCGCTACGTCATCCGCACGTCACTGGCGCTGGGTGATGGTGTGTGGGAGGTGGAGTTCACCCTGGCCTGCCGCAAGAACATGCGCTACCGCCTGTTGCTTGGCTCCAAGGCCCTGATACACGGCCAGCTGGTAGTGAACCCAGGCCTGAAATACGTACAAGACAAACCGGCCTTCCCGGCCACCCTTTCCCCTGTCACAGGTGCTGCATGAAGATCGCTGTGCTGTCGCGCAATCCGCGTCTGTATTCCACCCGCCGCCTGGTCGAAGCCGGTACCCAGCGTGGCCACGAAATGGTGGTGATCGATACCCTGCGGGCCTACATGAACATTGCCAGCCACAAGCCGCAAATCCACTACCGCGGCAAGCCGCTGGAAGGCTTCGATGCAGTGATCCCGCGCATAGGTGCTTCGGTTACGTTCTATGGCTGCGCGGTGCTGCGCCAATTCGAAATGATGGGCGTATACCCGCTCAACGAGTCGGTAGCCATTGCCCGCTCGCGCGACAAGCTGCGCTCGTTGCAACTGTTGTCGCGGCGCGGCATAGGCCTGCCGATCACCGGTTTCGCCCACTCGCCGGACGATATCCCCGACCTGATCCAGATGGTCAACGGTGCCCCGCTGGTGATCAAGGTACTGGAAGGCACCCAGGGCATTGGCGTGGTGCTGTGCGAAACGCCCCAGGCGGCCGAGTCGGTGATCGAAGCGTTCATGGGCCTCAAGCAGAACATCATGGTGCAGGAGTACATCAAGGAGGCCGGTGGCGCAGATATCCGGTGCTTCGTGGTAGGCGACAAAGTGATTGCTTCGATGAAGCGTCAGGCCAAACCAGGCGAGTTCCGCTCCAACCTGCACCGGGGTGGCGTCGCCAGCCTGATAAAAATCACCCCTGAAGAGCGCATCACCGCCATTCGGGCGGCCAAGGTGATGGGGTTGAGCGTGGCGGGTGTGGATATCCTGCGCTCCAACCACGGGCCGTTGGTGATGGAGGTAAACTCGTCGCCAGGGCTGGAGGGCATCGAAGTCACCACCGGCAAGAACGTCGCCGGGATGATCATCGAGCATCTGGAGAAGAATGGCGGGCCCAATCAGACCCGGACCAAGGGCAAAGGCTAATTCAAGCCTGTACCCGCCGCTTCGCGGCCAAGCCGCTGCCACAGGTACTGCGCAATCCCTGTAGGTGCGGCTTTAGCCGTGAAGAGGCCAGTGAGTCTCACACAGCATTACGCGGCAGCAGCAGCCCCAGCGGTAACCTGACCCGCGCCTCGATCCCGCCGCCAGACCGGTTACGCAACTCCACGTTCCCGCCATGTTGCGCAGCAATCCGCTTGACGATCGCCAGCCCCAGCCCGGTGCCCTTGCCGCCCCGTGCCCGGTCACCGCGAATGAACGGGTTGAAGATGGTTTCCAGCTCCGACTCGTCAATACCGGTGCCCCGGTCCAGCACACTGAGCACCACATACGGCGCACTCTCGTCACCTGACACATAGGCAGCCACCTCGACCCCCTTGCCAGCATGGTGCAGGGCGTTGCCGATCAGGTTACCCAGCATGCGCTTGAGCGAAACCCGGCGCAGCGGGAACGGTGGAATCGGCTCCAGACACAGGCGCACACGCTCTACCGGCTGGTTGTACGGAGCCACCACCTCACGCACCAGGTCAGCAAGGTCGACCTCTTCCACCGGCTCGTCACGGCCATCGCGGATGAAGGCCAGGAACTGATCGAGAATCGCGTCCATGTCCTCGATATCGCGAACCATGTCATCGCTCAGCTCGTTGTCGCTGTTCAGCAAGGACAGCGACAGACGCAGACGCGTCAGTGGCGTGCGCAAGTCGTGGGAAACCCCGGCCAGCATCAACTCACGCTCGCGCCCGGCCTGCTCGACATCCTCGGCCATCTGGTTGAACGCCTTGTACACCTCGGTCATCTCGCTGGGGGTATCGCTGATCGGCAGGCGCACACTGCGCCCCTGGCCAAGCTGGCGGGCGGCGAACACCAAGCGTTTGAGCGGCTGGTTGAGCTGACGCACAAAAATCCACGCCGAGGCGGTGGACAACAAGCCAATGGCCAGGAACCAGCCCAGCACGTTCCAGATCTTCTGCCCACGCAATGGATGCGGGTACAGCGGCACTTTCAGCCAACCCGGACCCAGGCTTGGCGCATTGACCCACAACGCGGGCGGTGCATGGATGCGCAGGCGCACTTCGGTGTCGTCACCCAGTTCGGCCTGCATCTGCCGTTGGTAGATTTCACTGTAGGGCCAATGCTGCTCGCCTTCGGGCACACCCGAGCCGGTCACCCGGATAAGACCTGCCGCCTCGGCGATCTTGTCGCGGTCTTCTTCGTCGGCGGCCCAATAGGCGCGCAAGGTCAGCGCCACACCATGGCTGTACTGACGGTCGACCAGCACGTCCTCGTTCATCAGCAGGTAGACCAGGGTCAGCGCCTTGGAGAACAGAACGACGATCAACACCAGCCACAGGGTGCGGGCGAAGAAACTTTGCGGAAACCAGAGCGGTGTTTTCATCGACGTCCAGGCATCATTTTCCGGCGTTTCCGTCCGGTACGAACACGTAGCCCACGCCCCAGACGGTCTGGATGTAACGCGGCTTGGACGGGTCCGGCTCGATCATGCGACGCAGGCGCGAAATCTGCACGTCGATGGAGCGCTCCAGCGCATCCCATTCGCGGCCGCGCGCCAGGTTCATCAGCTTGTCGCGGGTCAACGGCTCGCGGGCGTGCATCACCAGAGCCTTGAGCACAGCGAACTCGCCGGTGGTGAGCATGTGCACTTCGTTGCCACGCTTGAGCTCGCGGGTGGCCAGCGACAGCTCATAGTCGCCGAAGGTGACCGACTCGTCCTCGCTGCCCGGCGCTCCCGGCACGCTCGGAGCCTGGCGACGCAGCACCGCCTTGACCCGGGCCATCAGTTCGTCCGGGTTGAACGGCTTGCCCAGGTAGTCGTCGGCGCCCAGCTCCAGGCCCTTGATGCGGCTGAGCTCGTCGCCCTTGGCGGTCAGCATGATGATCGGGATCTGGTTGTTCTGCTGGCGCAGGCGCTTGCAGGCGGACAGGCCATCCTCGCCTGGCAGCATCAGGTCGAGCACCACCAGGTTGAACACCTCGCGCTGCAGCAGGCGATCCATCTGCTCGGTGTTGGGCACCGCACGGGCACGGTAGCCTTTGCTGGTGAAGAAACGTTCCAGCAGGCTGCTAAGCCCCGGATCGTCGTCGACGATGAGAATCTTGTCACCTTCAGCGGTGTTTGGCGTGCCGGTCATGAATAACTCCTCTGATATCGCCGCGCATTATGGCGTAGCCATTGCTGCACGTTGCGTGAGCATTGTTAGCAGATTTTTCCCCCGGCGCCAGTTCTGGCTGGCCGGGCGCCATCACCGCAAGCCGTTTGCGATGGGTATAATGCGCGGCTTTCATCCAGCGCCGCCGGGCAAAAAGCCCACAGGCGACCCCCGTATTCACAAATGTCAGGTGGTTTACATGGACAGCATCAACAGCCGTATCGCCGAGGAACTGGGCGTACGCCCGCAGCAGGTCGAGGCGGCCGTGAGCCTGTTGGACGAAGGCTCGACCGTGCCCTTCATCGCCCGCTATCGCAAGGAAGTGACCGGTAGCCTTGACGACACTCAGTTGCGCCACCTGGAAGAGCGCCTGCGCTACTTGCGCGAACTCGACGAGCGCCGCGCCAGCATCCTTTCCAGCATCGAGGAACAGGGCAAGCTGACCCCGGAACTGGCCCGCGAGATCAAGCTGGCCGACACCAAGACCCGCCTCGAAGACCTGTACCTGCCGTACAAGCAGAAGCGCCGCACCAAGGGCCAGATCGCCCTGGAAGCCGGCCTTGGCGAACTGGCCGATGGCCTGTTCAACGACCCGACCCTGGTCCCGGAAAGCGAAGCCGCACGCTTCGTCAACGCCGAAAAGGGCGTGGCCGACGTCAAGGCCGCGCTGGAAGGCGCCAAGTACATCCTGATGGAGCGCTTTGCCGAAGACGCCGCCCTGCTCGACAAGCTGCGCAGCTACCTCAAGCAGGAAGCCGTGCTCAGCGCCCGCGTCGTGGCCGGCAAGGAAGAAGAAGGCGCCAAGTTCCGCGACTATTTCGCTCATGACGAGCTGCTGCGCACGGCGCCATCGCACCGGGCCCTGGCGATCTTCCGCGGGCGCAACGAAGGCGTGTTGAGCGTCTCGCTGAAGGTCGGCGAAGAGCTGCCCGGCACCCTGCACCCGTGCGAGCTGATGATCGGCAACCACGTCGGCATCGAGAACCGCAGCCGGCCGGCCGACAAGTGGCTGGGTGAAGTGGTGCGCTGGACCTGGAAGGTCAAGCTGTACACCCACCTGGAAACCGACCTGTTCGGCGAGCTGCGCGACAGTGCCGAAGGCGAGGCGATCAACGTGTTCGCCCACAACCTGCACGATCTGCTGCTGGCCGCCCCGGCCGGCCCGCGCGCCACCCTGGGCTTCGACCCGGGCCTGCGCACCGGCTGCAAGATCGCCGTGGTCGACGCAACCGGCAAGCTGCTGGACCACACCACGGTCTACCCGCACGCGCCGAAGAACGACTGGGACCGCACCATTTCCATCATGGCCGCACTGTGCGCCAAACACTCGGTGGAGCTGATCGCCATCGGCAACGGCACCGCCAGCCGCGAAAGCGACAAGCTGGTGACCGAGTTGGTCAAGAAATATCCCGCCCTGAAAATCACCAAGATCATGGTTTCCGAAGCCGGTGCGTCGGTGTACTCGGCATCGGAACTGGCCGCCCGCGAGTTCCCGGACCTGGACGTGTCGATCCGCGGCGCCGTGTCGATCGCCCGCCGCCTGCAGGATCCGCTGGCCGAACTGGTGAAGATCGATCCGAAATCCATCGGTGTCGGCCAGTACCAGCACGACGTGTCCCAGCTGAAACTGGCACGTGGCCTGGACGCGGTGGTCGAGGACTGTGTGAACGCCGTGGGCGTGGACGTGAACACCGCTTCGGTGGCACTGCTGACGCGCATCTCCGGCCTCAATGCCACCCTGGCACAGAACATCGTCGCCCACCGCGATGCCAATGGCCCGTTTGCCACCCGTGCAGCGCTGAAAAAGGTCAGCCGCCTGGGTGAGAAAACCTTCGAGCAGGCCGCCGGCTTCCTGCGCGTGATGAACGGCGACAACCCGCTGGACGCCTCTGCGGTGCACCCTGAGGCTTACCCGCTGGTGCAGCGCATTGCTGCCGATACCGACCGCGACATCCGCTCGCTGATTGGTGACAGCAGCTTCCTCAAGCGCCTGGACCCGAAAAAGTTCACCGATGAAACCTTCGGCGTGCCAACCGTCACCGACATCCTGCAAGAGCTGGACAAGCCCGGCCGCGACCCACGTCCGGAGTTCAAGACCGCCACCTTCCAGGAAGGCGTCGAAGACCTCAAGGACCTGGAACCGGGCATGATCCTCGAAGGCGTGGTGACCAACGTTACCAACTTCGGTGCCTTCGTCGACATCGGCGTGCACCAGGACGGCCTGGTGCATATCTCGGCACTGTCGGAGAAGTTCGTCAAAGACCCGCGTGAGGCGGTCAAGGCCGGCGATGTGGTCAAGGTCAAGGTCATGGAAGTGGACATCCCGCGCAAACGCGTCGGCCTGTCCATGCGCATGAGCGACACCCCGGGCGAGAAGGTCGAAGGCAACCGCGGTGGTAATCGTGGCAATGGCGGCAATCGCCAGCCGCAGGCACCGCGTCAGCGCGAAACCGCCACCGCAGCCCCGGCCAACAACGCCATGGCCGCCCTGTTCGCCAATGCCAAGCAACTGAAGAAGAAGTAATGGACGTACCTCGCGAATACGTCGAAAGCGCCTTCAGCCAGCTGCTGGGCTGCCGCCTGCAACACCTGGACACCGGTGTTGCCGAGGTAGCCCTGGCGCTCGAGCCACAGT
Source organism: Pseudomonas sp. GD03862 (assembly GCF_029840855.1). Taxonomy (NCBI): domain Bacteria; kingdom Pseudomonadati; phylum Pseudomonadota; class Gammaproteobacteria; order Pseudomonadales; family Pseudomonadaceae; genus Pseudomonas; species Pseudomonas sp. GD03862. The sequence continues at coordinate 46,160 of NZ_JAOCDI010000035.1, read as the reverse complement.
TGCGCAACCGTGGCCAGAAGCTGCACGGCGGGGCGATCTTCAGCCTGGTGGACATCGCCATGGGCCTGGCTTGCTCGGCCAGCCATGGCTTTGACCAGCAAAGCGTCACCATTGAGTGCAAGATCAACTACATGCGTGCCGTCAGCGACGGCGAAGTGCTGTGCACCGCCCGTGTGCTGCACGCCGGGCGGCGCACCCTGGTGGTCGACGCCGACGTAGTTCAGGGCGACAAGCTGGTGGCCAAAGCGCAAGGAACCTTCGCGGTTCTCTAGCTCACCAAGCAGTATCTGCGGTATTTTCAGCAGTGCGCTGGCACTGCTGGAACCGCGTAAACCAGGCGACAACGCCAGTTCCTTTCTTCCTACCCTTGTAGACCGTTATCTCTACCCCCATATTGGGGCGACTGACGCGTGAAGGAATACATCTTGAGCGAACTCCTCAACCGCCGCCTGAGCCTGCTCGGCGCCAATCTCCCCCTGCTCAAGCAGTGCCTGCACGGTATTGAGCGCGAATGCCTGCGCGTGACCGATGAAGGTCGCCTGGCCCAGACCCCGCATCCGGAAGCACTGGGATCGGCGCTGACCAACGAGCAGATCACCACCGATTATTCCGAGTCGCTGCTGGAGTTCATCACCCCAGCGCTGGCCGACCCGGCCAAGGTGCTCGAAAGCCTCGAAGAGACCCACCGTTTCGTCTACAGCAAGCTGGGCGACGAATACCTGTGGAGCCCGTCGATGCCGTGCACGCTGCCGGCCGAGGAGGATATCCCGATCGCCGAGTACGGCAGCTCGAACATCGGCAAGCTCAAACACGTCTACCGCAAGGGCCTGGCCCTGCGCTACGGCCGCACCATGCAGTGCATCGCCGGTATTCATTACAATTTCTCGCTGCCCGAAGCGCTTTGGCCACTGCTGCGCGAAGCCGAAGGTAGCACGGAAAATGACCGCGACTACCAGTCGTCGGCCTACATCGCGCTGATTCGTAACTTCCGCCGCTACAGCTGGCTGCTGATGTACCTGTTCGGCGCCTCGCCGGCCCTGGACAAAGGCTTCCTGCGTGGCCGCCCGCACCAGCTCGAAGAGCTGGATGCCGAAACCCTGTTCCTGCCTTATGCCACCAGCCTGCGCATGAGCGACCTGGGTTACCAGAGCAACGCCCAGGCTGGTCTTACGCCCTGCTACAACAACCTGGCCAGCTACACCGACAGCCTGCGCAAGGCCGTTGGCACGCCCTACCCGCCTTACGTTGAAATCGGCACGCATGTGGATGGTGAGTGGGTTCAGCTGAACACCAACATTCTGCAGATCGAAAACGAGTACTACTCGAACATCCGCCCCAAGCGCGTCACCTACACCGGCGAGCGGCCGATCCAGGCCCTGACCTCGCGGGGTGTGCAGTATGTGGAAGTGCGCTGCCTGGACATCAACCCGTTCCTGCCGGTCGGTATCGACCTGACCGAGGCGCGCTTCCTCGACGCATTCCTGCTGTTCTGCGCGCTGGAAGAAAGCCCGCAACTGGACAACGGTGAGTGCGGCCAGTGCACCAGCAACTTCCTGACCGTGGTCAAGGAAGGCCGTCGTCCGGGCCTGGAGTTGCACCGCAATGGCCAGCCGATCAGCCTGAAAGACTGGGCCAGCGAGCTGATCGAGCGTATCCGCCAATTGGCCAATCTGCTCGACCAGGCGCAAGGCTCTGATGAGCACGCCAAGGCCCTGGATGCGCAGCAGGCCAAGGTCGACGACACCTCGCTGACCCCGTCGGCCCAGGTGCTGGCACGCATGACCGAGCATGACGAAAGCTTCGTCCAGTTCTCGATGCGCCAGAGCCGTGTGCACGCCGAGACTTTCCGCGAGCAACCGCTGAGCAACGAAAAGCAGCAAGCATTCGAGACGCTGGCCCGCGAATCGCTCGCCAGGCAGTCCGAGCTGGAGCAAGACGAAGTCGGTGACTTCGACCTGTTCGTCGGCGCCTACCAGGCCAGCATCCTGGCAATCAGCAGTTGATGAGCCGCACCACCACCCCGCGCAAACCGCGCGCCAGCAGCCAGGCCAGGATCGAGGCGATCCTGGCGGCTGCGCGTGAGCTGTTGGCCGAACAAGGGGTGGCAGCTCTTTCTATCTACAGCGTGGCCGAGCGGGCGCAGATTCCGCCTTCGTCGGTGTATCACTTCTTCGCCAGCGTGCCCGCCTTGCTGGAGGCACTTACTGCAGATGTGCACCGGGCGTTTCGCGAAGCCCTGAGCGCTCCGATCGACAGCAGCACGTTCAGCACCTGGCACGAACTGTCACGGCTGATCGAACAACGCATGCTTGATATCTATCACGAGGATGCCGCGGCGCGGCAGTTGATCCTGGCGCAGCATGGCCTGAGCGAGGTAGTGCAGGCCGACCGGCAGCACGACATGGAACTGGGCGACTTGATGCACAAGTTGTTCGACCAGCATTTTCACCTGCCGGTGATGCCACCGGATGTGGATGTGTTTGCCCTGGCCATGGAGTTGAGCGACCGGGTGTATGCACGGTCGGTGCAGCTGCACGAGGCGATCACCCCGCGCATGGCCGAGGAAGGCAAGCGGGTGTTCGAAGCGTATCTGGGGTTGTATCTGCCGCCGTTTCTGGCCAAGCGTTCCAGCTGAGAAATCTGGGGCCGCTTGGCGGCCCTTCGCGGGCAAGCCCGCTCCCACAGAGCCCGCGCGCACCCTGGAGCTTGCGAAGTACCTGTGGGAGCGGGCGTGCCCGCGAAGGGCTGCAAAGCAGCCCCAATATCGACCCGCCGCATCACAGCTTGGCGATAGACACTTCGGTCGACTTCACAAAGGCAATCACTTCACTGCCCACCTGCAACTCCAGCTCCCGCACGGAGCGGGTGGTAATCACCGAAGTGACGATACCCGAAGCCGTCTGCACGTCGATTTCCGACAGTACCGGGCCTTCGAGGATTTCTTTCACAGTACCTTTGAACTGGTTGCGAACGTTGATGGCTTTGATAGTCATGGTTTGTTTCCTTTTGGCTTCTGGGATTCAATGCGCCCAGCGCAGTTGCGTGGGCAGAGGGGCTACAGGATCCGGCTCGGGCGCAGTGCCCGGGGTGGACAGAACACGGTTGAGCACTTCGCTTTCCAGCGCGGCCAGACGGTGCGAACCACGCGCCCGGGGCCGTGCCAGGTCAACAGTGAGGTCGAGCCCGACCTCGCCGTCCTCGATCAGGATCACCCGGTCAGCCACGGCAACCGCCTCGCTGACGTCGTGGGTCACCAGCAGCACAGTGAAGCCGTGCTGACGCCACAGGCGTTCGATCAGTTGCTGCATCTCGATGCGGGTCAATGCATCCAGCGCCCCCAGTGGCTCGTCCAGCAGCAGCAGGCGGGGTTGGTGAATCAAGGCTCGGGCCAAAGCCACGCGCTGCTTCTGGCCTCCCGAGAGCGCTGCCGGCCATTCGTTGGCGCGGTCGGCCAGGCCAACCGCATCCAAGGCCTCCAGCGCACGCGGGCGCCAGTCGCCAGACAGCCCAAGGCCAACGTTGTCGATCACCTTCTTCCACGGCAGCAGCCGCGCGTCCTGGAACATCAGGCGGGTTTCTTCACGGGCCTCTTCCAGCGGCGCGGCACCCGCCAGTAGCTGCCCGGCGGTGGGCTGGTCCAGCCCGGCCAGCAGCCGCAGCAAAGTGCTCTTGCCGCAGCCGCTGCGGCCGACAATGGCCACGAACTGGCCGGCCGGGATGTGCAGGTCGATACCCTTCAAAACTTCGCGCTGGCCAAAGGTCTTGCGCAGGCCCTTGGAGGCCAGCGGGGTGCCACGCAGCAGGCGTGGCGGCTGTTCCTTGAGCACGGTCATGCGCCCTCCTTCCTGGAAACTTGATAGGCCGGGTGCCAGCGCAGCCACACACGCTCCAGGCCTCGGGCCGCAAGGTCGGCAAGCTTGCCGAGCACGGCATACAGGACGATGGCCAGCACTACCACGTCGGTCTGAAGAAATTCGCGAGCATTCATTGCCAGGTAACCGATGCCGGCGTTGGCCGAAATGGTTTCGGCAACAATCAGCGTCAGCCACATGAAGCCAAGGGCGAAACGCACACCCACCAGGATCGAAGGCAGCGCCCCCGGCAAGATCACCTGGCGGAACAGGCCGAAGCCGGACAAGCCGTAACTGCGCGCCATTTCCACCAACGCTGGGTCAACGTTACGGATGCCGTGGTAGGTGTTCAGGTAGATCGGGAACAACGTGCCCAGCGCGACCAGAAAGATCTTTGCCGATTCGTCGATACCGAACCACAGAATCACCAGCGGGATCAGCGCGAGGTGCGGCACGTTGCGGATCATCTGTACCGAGCTGTCGAGCAGGCGCTCGCCCCAGTTCGACAAGCCGGTGATGAAGCCCAGTACCAGGCCGATGCTGCCGCCGATGACAAAGCCCAGGCCTGCACGCCAGCCGCTGATGGCCAGGTGGGTCCAGATTTCGCCGCTGCGTACCAGCTCGACGCCAGCGCTTACCACTGCGCTAGGTGCCGGCAGGATACGCGTCGACAGCCAGCCGGCGCTGACGGCCAGTTGCCATATGGCCAACAGCAGCACCGGCAGCGCCCACGGCGCCAGGCGCTGGGTCAGGTTGGAAGAAGTTGCACGACTCATGGCCAGGCCCTCAGCTCTGCGACACAGATTTGGGCAGGATGTCGTTGGCCACCATTTCGCCGAACGGGCTTACATAACCACCGGTTTTCGGCTGCTCTGGGCGCTGCACATCCAGGTGCGGGAACAGCAGCTCCGCCACGCGGTAAGACTCTTCCAGGTGTGGATAACCCGAGAAGATGAAGGTATCGATGCCCAAGTCGGCATATTCCTTGACCCGTGCTGCCACGGTCGGGCCGTCGCCCACCAGCGCGGTACCCGCGCCGCCCCGTACCAGGCCAACACCTGCCCACAGGTTGGGGCTGACTTCCAGGTTGTCGCGGTTGCCGCCATGCAGGGCGGCCATGCGTTGCTGGCCCACCGAGTCGAAACGCGCCAGCGAGGCCTGGGCGCGGGAGATGGTGTCATCGTCCAGGTGCGAGATCAGGCGCTCGGCGGCGGCCCAAGCCTCTTCGTTGGTTTCCCGCACGATCACGTGCAGGCGGATACCGAAGCGTACTTCGCGCCCTTGAGCAGCCGCTTTTTCGCGCACCTGTGCGATCTTCTCGGCAACAGCTGCCGGTGGCTCGCCCCAGGTCAGGTACAGCTCGACCTGTTCGGCCGCCAGGTCCTGGGCGGCCTCGGACGAGCCGCCAAAATACAGCGGTGGGCGTGGTTGCTGAATCGGTGGGTAGAGCAGCTTGGCGCCCTTTACCTGGATGTGCTTACCGTCGTAATCGACGTTTTCGCCTTCCAGCACCTTGCGCCAGATACGGGTGAACTCGACCGAAGCTTCGTAGCGCTCCTGGTGGTTCAGGTGCAGGCCGTCACCCGCCAGCTCGTCCGGATCACCACCGGTCACCAGGTTGAATAGCGCACGGCCATTGGACAAGCGATCGAGGGTGGCCGCCTGGCGTGCTGCCACGGTCGGCGAAATGATGCCCGGGCGCAGGGCTACTAGGAACTTCAGGCGCTGGGTCACGGGGATCAGCGACGCGGCCACCAGCCAGGAGTCCTCGCAGGAACGCCCCGTCGGGATCAGCACCCCACCAAAACCAAGGCGGTCAGCAGCCTGAGCGATCTGCTGCAGGTAACCGTGGTCGACCGCACGTGCGCCTTCGGAAGTGCCCAGGTACTTGCCGTCACCGTGGGTTGGGAGGAACCAGAAAATGTTAAGGCTCATTGGAGTCGTCTCCTCAAGGGTGGCTCTAGCCGGGGCGGCGCCCCGGCACTGGCAGTCAATCAAGGCGCGCTAGCGACTTTGGCAGGGGGTGTCCAGATCACGTCCTTGATGCTCAGCGGCTTGGGTATCAGCTTGAGCGCCTGGAAGGTGTCGGCGATCTTCTGTTGCGCGGCCACCACCTCTGGGGTCAGCGGCGCAGCGCCGTAGCCTTGGCGTTTGACAGAGGTCAGGGTGATGCCGGCAGGCAGGCCGAGCAGCGGGGCAACCTGGTCGGTAACCTCTTGCGGGTTGGCCTGGGACCATTCACCCACGGCGCGCACTTCCTCGATCACGGTGTTGATCACCGCTGGGTGCTGTGTCGCATAGTTGCGGGTGGCGAGGTAGAACTGGTGGTTGTCGACCAGGCCCTTGCCGTCACGCAGGGTGCGCGCTTGCAGCTGCTGCTCGGCGGCGGCCTGGTAAGGGTCCCAGATCACCCAGGCATCCACGCTGCCGCGCTCGAAGGCGGCGCGGGCGTCGGCTGGCGGCAGGTAGACAGGCTGGATGTCGCTGTACTTGAGGCCGGCGTCTTCCAGGGCGCGGACCAGCAGGTAGTGCACGTTGGAGCCTTTGTTGAGGACGACCTGTTTACCCTTGAGGTCCTTCACCGACTGGATCGGCGAGCCCTTGGGCACCAGGATCGCTTCGCTGTGCGGCGCTGGCGGCTCGTAGGCCACGTAGAGCAGGTCGGCGCCGGCGGCCTGAGCGAACACAGGCGGGGTCTCGCCCGTGACACCAAAATCGATGGAACCGACGTTCAGCCCTTCAAGCAGCTGCGGGCCGCCGGGGAACTCGGTCCATTGCACCTGTACACCCTGCTCGGCCAGGCGCTTCTCCAGCGTGCCCTTGGCCTTGAGCAGCACCAAGGTGCCGTATTTCTGGTAACCGATACGCAGGCTCTCGGCCTGGGCTTGGGTAATGGCGCCGAAGGACACAGCCGCCGCAAACAGGGCGACCAGACCACGACGCAAGAAGACTGTGCGCATGGCGCTCTCCTGTGCGAATGGGGTTCGGGTTGCACCTGCTTGCCTCGTTAACGGGCGAGTAAGGTGGTGAAGCGGGTAATGCCGTTCAGATGCTCCAGCGAGCGCTGATCAGACGTTCGTTCAGTACGCCGGGGGCCACGGGGCGCGGCCGACGGGCCAGGGCAACGTGGAAGGTTTCCAGCGAGTCGTGCAGGCGTTCTTCCAGCGCCTGTACCAACTGCGCGGGCTTTGTGCCTTCTGCGTAAGCCACCTGGCTGTCGTCGGCAAAGATCCCTTGCAGGGTCTCTTGTGCCTTGAGTGCCGACAGCACCGGCTTCAATGCGTAATCCACCGCCAGCATGTGGGCGATGCTGCCGCCAGTGGCGATGGGCAACACGATCTTGTGAGCCAGGGCGCGCTCGGGCAGCAGGTCAAGCAAGGTTTTCAGGGCACCGGAAAACGAAGCCTTGTACACCGGGGTGGAGACGATCAGGCCATCGGCCTGGGCCACCAGCTGTTGAAAGTGTTGCACATGCGGGCTGTCGAAACGGGCATGCAGCAGGTCTTCGGCGGGGAAGTCACGCACCTGGAACGTCACCACTTCAACGCCGCGATCCTGCAGCCACTGGCGCGAACGCTCGAGCAGCACGCCGGAGCGTGAACGGAGACTTGGGCTACCACCGATTGAGACGACCAGCATTGCTGCGCTTCCTTGTGTTCTGTTGGAGGTGACATTAACAGCTGCTACATATATCTAGAAATCATATTTTTTCATTTGTTTATTCCATTATTGTCTTTATCCACGAGAGCCTCTTCGCGGGCGCGCCCGCTCCCACAGGTTTTTTGCAGGCATAAAAAAGGGCCGTCGAAACGGCCCGAAAATCCCTGCTTGGCTAAGAGCAATGCAACGAGGAATCCATTAACGATTGGGTTGAGGGGTCAGGCGCAGATAGGGTTTGACCGCCCGGTAACCTTTGGGGAAGCGCTGCTTGATCTCCTCCTCATCCTTGAGCGAAGGCACGATCACCACTTCGTCGCCGTCCTGCCAGTTACCGGGTGTGGCGACCTTGTGGTTGTCGGTCAGCTGCAGCGAGTCGATCACCCGCAGAATTTCGTTGAAGTTGCGCCCGGTACTGGCCGGGTAGGTAATGGTCAGGCGCACCTTTTTATTCGGGTCGATGATGAACAGCGAGCGCACGGTCAGGGTGTCGCTGGCGTTCGGGTGGATCAGGTCGTAAAGGTCGGACACCTTGCGGTCAGCGTCAGCAATGATCGGGAAGTTGACCACGGTATTCTGTGTTTCGTTGATGTCATCGATCCACTTGTGATGCGAGTCGACCGGGTCCACCGACAGGGCGATGGCCTTGACCCCGCGCTTGGCAAACTCGTCCTTCAGCTTGGCGGTCAGGCCCAACTCGGTGGTGCACACCGGGGTGAAGTCGGCCGGGTGGGAGAACAACACCCCCCAACTGTTGCCCAGCCACTCGTGGAAGCGGATCTTGCCTTCGCTGGAATCCTGTTCGAAATCGGGGGCGATATCGCCGAGTTTGAGGCTCATGGGCTGCGGCTCCTGGGCTGGGTTCTGTACCGTATGGGTTCAATGTGCCTGCAATCGACTAAAAACAAAAGGAATAAATAACGATTTATTTATAGCCAAGATGCATATAAATCTGCAGGCACAAAAAAGCCTCGCATCAGGCGAGGCTTTCTTTGTGGCTACGACTTACAGGAAGCTGTAAGTGTAGTTCACGATGAAGCGAGTTTGGTCTTGGTCGTTAGCAGAGCCCGACCCTGTACCGCGATATACGCCCTGACGAAGGCTGAAGCCCAAGCCTTTGAGCGTACCTTCTTGCAGAACGTAATCAACTCGCGCGTCACGTTCCCATTCAGTGAAGGTGCCGTTGCCGTTAGTGCTGCGGCCATCCTCGCCACGCAGGTAGGCTACCGAGGCTTTCAGACCCGGCACACCCAGACTGGCGAAATCGTAGGAATACTGACCAAAGGTAGTATTTTCGCCAGCCTTGGCGAACTGGTTGATCATGCTATCGGTAAACAGATAGAAGCTCGAGCCGCCGGCGCCTTCATTGGCCAAGCTGCCTTGGTTCAACCACACAAAGCCGCCATCATCACTGACTTGCTGATGACCCAGCATCAGAGCATGGCTACCAAGGGTGTAGGTGAACATGGCGGACCAGGTCTTGTTGTCGACCTCGCCAAGGTTCTTAGCGTAGCCGCCGTTGTTTTTGAACTCGTAACCGGCTTCACCATTGCGCCCGTCTTTGCTGCTATCGAAATAGCGCAAGTCAGTCTTGAACGACTGATCGTCAGCAATTTTAAAGACGTGAGTAGCACCCAGGAAGTGCTGCTTGTAGAAGTCTTCCAGGTTCGAGTAGTAGTACTGCAGGGTCAGGTCAGGGGTTAGCTTGTAATCCAGACCCGCGTAGCGGAACTTGTTACTCTCCTGAGTAGCACCTTGAACCGACAAACCGGTACGGTTGCTCGAAGCACGGCCCATGGCGTGGGTCAGCTGACCGGCGTTGATGGTCAGGTTGTCGATTTCCTTCGACTGGATGGTGCCACCCTCGAAGGTCTGCGGCAGGAGACGGCCATCGTTGGAGACCAGAATCGGCAGGTTCGGCGCCAGGGCGCTACCGTAGTGCACTTCTGTTTTGGAGAAACGCGCCTTGGCGTTGGCACCCAAGCGCGCCCACTGTTTCTCAGCAGAACCGTCGGAATCGCTAGGGAAGAAGCTGCTGCCGTTCGGGTGATAACCCTTACCACCATCGAGATGAATACCCCAGAGTGCTTGGGCATCAACGCCGAAACCTACGGTGCCTTGGGTAAATCCGGAAATATAGTCAAGCTTGAAGCCTTGACCCGACTCACGGTTGTCCGGGCGAGGCTTACTTCCCGGAGCTTCACGGTTGTCGTTGTTGAAGTACATGGTGCGCGAGCTGAGCGACAGTTTGCTGTCCTCAACGAAACCGGCAGCGCCTGCTTGTTGGGCGAGAACCCCCAGTGCCACGGCCAGAGCCAGGCTGGACTTGTACATGTTTTGCTCCTCTACGTTCTAATTTTTGTGTATCTCTGGCGGAGGGGTCTGATGCCCCGCTCACCGGGATGGGCGATTTAGTCCCAAAGCGTGACCGTTAAGTCAATCGTTTCTAAACGTTTCGCGACTTTGGTCTAAGACGCCACCTGCGCTACAGGATAATGACAATCCTATAAATCCAAAATGACTGTTTTATGAATTTGTAAGACTTTTAAGGAATATGTTAGGAACCTTTACTGCCATCCGTTGTAGCAGAGAATCTTCTAATAACTTTTGGTTATTTGCAAACGTTTGCTCATAACCTAATGCCAAATCGTTCTATAGGGTCTTGCAGGCACCTCTGGCTTCGTCAGGGGTCATGGCTTTAAAGCGTTTGGCTCCTAAGCTAATGCAAAAAAGTTATTTATTTTAACTTTCTTAGATCATTTAGCCTTCTCGTTATCCAACACGACTTGCCTGACGAGAGGTTCAACCATGATCCCGCACGCTCCGCTGCGCCTGTTCGCCGCCCTGACCCTCGCCAGCACCAGCTGGTTGGCCCAGGCAGCCGACCTGACAGTGGCCTACCAGACCACTGTCGACCCGGCCAAAGTGGCGCAGGTCGATGGCGACTACGAAAAAGCCAGCAAGGCCAGCATCGACTGGCGCAAGTTCGATAACGGCGCAGACGTGATCACTGCGGTGGCCAGCGGCGACGTGCAGATCGGCTACCTGGGCTCCAGCCCGCTGGCCGCTGCCGCCACCCGCAAGCTGCCGGTTGAGACCTTCCTCATCGCCACCCAGATTGGCGCCGGTGAAGCATTGGTGGCCCGTGACAGCATCAAGTCGCCGCAAGACCTGATCGGCAAGAAGGTCGCCGTCCCGTTCGTATCCACCGGCCATTACAGCCTGCTTGCCGCACTGAAAAGCTGGAATATCGACCCTTCCAAGGTACAGATTCTCAACCTGGCGCCGCCGGCCATCATTGCCGCCTGGAAGCGCGGCGACATCGATGCGACCTACGTGTGGGACCCGGCCCTGGGCGTGGCCAAGGAAAACGGCAAGGTCCTGATCACCTCCGGCGAACTGGCGCAGAAAGGCGCGCCTACCTTCGATGCCTGGATCGTGCGCAAGGACTTCGCCGAGAAACACCCTGATGTGGTCAAGGCCTTTGCCAAAGTCACCCTCGATGCCTACGCCGACTACCGCAAGGACCCGAAAGCCTGGCTGGCCGACAAGGGCAACGTAGACAAGCTGGTGAAGCTGTCAGGTGCCAAGGCCAGCGACATCCCGGTGCTGCTGGAGGGCAACGTCTACCCGCTGGCCGCTGACCAGGCCCACGCCCTGGGCGCGCCGACCACCCAGGCGCTGACGGACACCGCCAACTTCCTCAAACAGCAAGGCAAAGTCGAAGCAGTGCTGCCGGACTACTCGCCGTACGTCAGCGCCAAGTTCCTTCCAAACTGATCCGGAGCCCGTCATGGCCTTGCTCGAACTGGAGCGCATCAGCGCACAGTACCCAGGCGCCAGCACCCCGGTGCTGGCCGACATCAACCTGAGCCTGGGGCCACGCCAACTGCTGGTGGCCCTGGGGCCTTCCGGCAGCGGCAAGACCTCACTGCTCAACCTGATCGCCGGCTTCGTCGCCCCCAGTGGCGGTCACATCACCCTCGATGGCGTGCCGGTGCAGGGCCCCGGTGCAGAACGCGGCGTGGTGTTCCAGGACGATGCCCTGCTGCCATGGCAGAACGTGCTGGGCAATGTCGCCTTCGGCCTCGAACTGGCCGGCGTACCCCGCGCCCAGCGTGAGGCCAAGGCCCGCGAAATGCTCACCCTGGTCGACCTCGATGGCTTCGGCGAACGGCGCATCTGGCAATTGTCCGGTGGCCAGAAGCAGCGTGTGGGCCTTGCCCGGGCGCTGGCGGCCGACCCTCGGGTATTGCTGATGGATGAACCGTTCGGTGCCCTCGATGCCTTCACACGTGAGCAGATGCAAGAGCTGCTATTGCAAGTTTGGCAACGCACCGCCAAGCCGGTGTTCCTGATTACCCACGACATCGAAGAAGCGGTGTTCCTCGCCAGCGAACTGGTACTGCTGGCGCCCAACCCGGGACGCGTAGTGGAACGCCTGCAGCTGAACTTCGGCCAGCGCTATGCCGCTGGCGAATCGGCCCGGGCCATCAAGTCCGATCCAACGTTCATCGAAACCCGCGAGCATGTGCTGGCGCGGGTGTTTTCCCAACGCCAAAGCCTGCAGGAGCGCGCATGAGCAGCCTGGACCTGCCGGTCGCCGGCAAACACGACGCCCAAACCCGGCCAGCTGCCACGCTACGCCGCCCGCTGTCTACCCGCTGGATCAGCACCCTGACCCTGGCCAGCCTGCTACTGGTCTGGTGGCTGGTGACGGCCGCCGGCTGGGTAGAGCCCCTGTTCCTGCCCTCGCCCGGCGACATCCTGGCCAAGGCATGGACCTTGCTCACCCAAGGCTACATGGATGCCAGCCTGTGGCAGCACCTGAGCGCAAGCCTTGGCCGCATCGGTCTGGCGCTGGTGGCTGCGACCCTGACCGCAATACCAGTCGGCATCGCCATCGGCTACAACCGCGTGGCCCGCGGCATTCTCGACCCGCTGATCGAGTTCTACCGGCCCATCCCGCCGCTGGCCTACCTGCCACTGATCGTCATCTGGTGCGGTATCGGCGAGCTGTCGAAAGTGCTGCTGATCTACCTGGCAATCTTCGCCCCCATCGCCATTGCCACAGCCACCGGTGTGCGCACGGTAGACCCGGCCAAGCTGCGGGCGGCGCAGTCGCTGGGCGCAACCAAGGCCCAACTGATCCGCCACGTCATTTTGCCCAGTGCATTGCCAGACATCCTTACCGGCATCCGCATTGGCCTGGGGGTCGGCTGGTCGACCCTGGTGGCCGCCGAACTGATAGCCGCCACCAGCGGCCTGGGCTTCATGGTGCAGTCGGCGGCGCAGTTTCTGGTCACCGACGTGGTGGTGCTGGGCATCCTGCTGATCGCTCTGATCGCCTTCGCTCTGGAAATGAGCCTGCGTGCCCTGCAACGCAAGCTGGTGCCCTGGCATGGGCAGATTCACTGAACTCCATTGTCCACGCCAGCACACTGGCGCCCGATTGAAGAGACCGACATGAGCCTGACCATCACTCCCCTAAGCCCAGCACTCGGCGCCCAGATCAGCGGCGTGGACATCAGCCGCGATATCAGCGCAGAAGAGCGCGATGCCATCGAACAGGCACTGCTCCAGCACCAGGTGCTGTTCCTCCGCGACCAGCCGATCAACCCGGAACAGCAGGCGCGCTTTGCCGCACGCTTCGGCGACCTGCACATCCACCCGATTCACCCCAACGTGCCAGACACCCCACAGGTGCTGGTGCTCGACACGGCGGTTACCGATGTGCGCGACAACGCCGTGTGGCACACCGACGTGACCTTTTTGCCGACCCCGGCACTGGGCGCGGTACTCAGCGCCAAGCAATTGCCTGCTTACGGTGGCGATACCCTTTGGGCCAGCGGCATTGCGGCCTTCGAGGCCTTGTCGGCGCCGCTGCGTGAAATGCTGGACGGGCTGACCGCTACCCACGACTTCACCAAGTCGTTCCCGCTGGAGCGCTTTGGCACCACGCCGCAAGACCTGGCGCGCTGGGAGGCCACCCGGCGCAACAACCCGCCGCTGTCGCACCCGGTGGTGCGCACGCATCCGGTGAGCGGGCGCAAGGCGTTGTTCGTCAATGAAGGGTTCACTACACGCATCAATGAACTGAGCGAACTGGAAAGCGATGCGCTGCTGAGGCTGCTGTTCGCCCATGCGACGCGACCGGAGTTCAGCATTCGCTGGCGTTGGCAGGAGCATGACGTGGCGTTCTGGGACAACCGCGTGACCCAGCATTTTGCAGTGGATGATTACCGGCCGAACCGGCGGGTGATGCATCGCGCAACCATCCTTGGGGATGCCCCCTTCTAGCGGTTGCCCGTCCTGCCCGCTCCCGCAGGTACGACACAGGGTTCGAAACCGGTGCCGTGCCTGTGGGAGCGGGCAAGCCCGCGAAGAGGCCAGGACAGGAGAGCTTGCTCAGCGGACCAGGTGCAGGTACTGCATGTGCCGCTCATACTGGTCGAGGATGTCGTTGATGATCTGCTCCTTGCTGTAGCCCACCAGGTCATAGTTCTGGCTGCCTTCGCTCAGGTGCACCTCCGCCCGGTAATAGCGGCGGTTCTTCAACTCCTGCGTACCCAGCCCCCCCAAGGCGAACGATGGCGTGAAATAGCCACGCATCTGCACCTGGTAAATGAACGGCTGTTCCTCGCCATGGCCAATCTTCAGGCTGACGTTGTCATGGCTAGGATCGTCCTGGGTAATCAGTACCAGGCCTTTCTGCTCGAACACTTCACGCACATCGGCAATCGCCGGGCGCACCACATCATCCATGAAGCGGTACACCTCATCACGCGACGGGAAGTGCACCGCCTGGCTCAGGCGCTGGCGCCAGCCGCCACGACCGCGACGTGACTGGGCGAACGGGGCCAGCGAGTGCATCTGCGCGATCTGCCGCTGCGACTCCAGGTAGAACGCCTTGTGCAGCCCCCACATCATGCACAGCAGAATGAGCGAGAACGGCAGCGACGTCAGCACCACTGCCGACTTCAGCGAATCGATGCTGCCAGCGAACAACAGCGCGCTGGTGATCAGTGCAGTCATCGCCCCCCAAAAGATACGCAGCCAGTTCGGCCCATCTTCATCAGCGTCACCGCCCTTGGCCGACAAGGTCGACAGCACCACGGTGCCCGAGTCGGCCGAGGTGACGAAGAACACGAAGCTGATGAACACCGTGGTGGCGATGACTGCCTTGCTCCAGGGGTAGGTTTCCAGCAGCAGGTACAGGCTCATCGACGGGTTATCCAGCGCCGACTGGCCCAGTGCGGTCATGCCGTGGTTGATCACCTGGTCCAGGGCGCTGTTGCCGAAGATCGACATCCACGCCAGGGTGAAGCCCAGCGGAATCAGCAGCACGCCAAAGACGAACTCACGGATGGTACGGCCACGGGAGATGCGGGCGATGAACAGGCCCACGAACGGCGCCCAGGCAATCCACCAGGCCCAGTAGAACACGGTCCAGCCGCCCAGCCAGCCACGGTTTTCACCATAGGCATACACGTCGAAGCTCTTGCGCGGCAACGCACCCAGGTAGTCGCCCAGGTTCTGGATCAGCGTGTTGAACAGGTGCTGGGTAGGCCCGGCGAACAGCACGAACAGCAGCAGCGCACAGGCCAGGAACAGGTTGATATCGCTCATCACCCGCACCCCCTTCTCCACCCCGGCCACGGCTACGGCCACAGCCGCGCCCATCATCAGGGTGATGAGGATCACCTGCACCCACTGGCTGTGGCTGATGCCGAACAGGTAGTCCAGACCGGCGTTCAGATGCAGCACCCCAAAGCCCATGTCGGCGCCCAGGCCGAACACCGTAGCGATGATGCCGAAGCCATCCACCGCATAGCCGATTGGGCCGTTGATGCGCTTGCCAATCAGCGGGTACAGCGCCGAACGCAGGGCCAGCGGCAGGTTGTGCCGGTAGGCGAAATAGGCCAATGCCATGCCGACGAAGGCGAACACCCCCCAGCCATGCAGGCCCCAGTGCAGGAACAGGATCTGCATCGCCTGGCGCCCGGCCTCGACCGTGCCGGCTTCGCCTTGGGGCGGTTGCAGCATGTGGGTCAGCGGTTCGGAGACACAGAAGAAGAACAGCGTGATGCTGATGCCGGCGGCGAACAGCATGCCGGCCCACGACAGGTAGCTGAACTCGGGTTCGTCGTGGTCGGCACCGAGTTTGATCTTGCCGTAGCCAGACAAGGCGGTGACCACCACGAAGACCAGGTACAGCGTCATCGCCAGCATGTAGTACCAGCCGACCGTGTTGGCCGCCCAGTTCTGCGCCGCCAGCAACCAGTCACCTGCGGCTTGCGGGTTGGAGATGACTACCAGGCCAAAGATGAGGATGAAACTCGCCGCAAAGTAGAACACCGGGGGGTTCATGCGGATCTTGCCATTGGCAAGGGAAGGGTTCGGTGCACTCATAGGGCGTGCACCTCGTCGAATGACGTGAGGTTCGGAATGAACGGGTTCAGCAAAGGAATCCTCCTGTTGAACACCGGCAGCGGACCAGCGTTTTTTCATTGAACAAGCGTTCAAGTTAAACATGGATCGGATTTCAATGCGAATTGGGGCGCTGATTGGTGTCGTCCTGTTCCGGCCTCTTCGCGGGTTAGCCCTCCCCTACATTGGTATGTTCTTTGTAGGAGCGGGCTTGCCCGCGAAGAGGCCAGCACAGGCAATTGCAATGCGGGATCAGTTCTTGTCCTGGCAATCCAGCTGCAGGTTGGCCTGAGTAATGTTGCTTTCAGCCGGCACACTGCGAGTCAGCCACACATTACCGCCAATGGTCGAACCCTTGCCGATGGTAATACGCCCCAGCACCGTGGCCCCGGCATAGATCACCACATCGTCCTCGACGATCGGGTGGCGTGGCAGGCCTTTATGCAGCGTACCCGACTCATCGCTGGGGAAACGCTTGGCGCCCAAAGTCACCGCCTGGTAGATGCGCACGCGCTCGCCGATGATCGCGGTTTCACCAATCACCACACCCGTACCATGATCGATGAAGAAGCTCGGGCCGATCTGCGCACCCGGGTGAATGTCGATACCGGTGGCCGAATGCGCCAGCTCCGAACTGATCCGCGCCAGCAGAGGCAACCCAGCCTTGTAAAGGTGGTGTGCCAGCCGGTGGTGGATGATCGCCAGGATGCCCGGGTAGCACAGCAGCACTTCATCGACGCTGCGTGCCGCCGGGTCGCCGTGGTAAGCGGCCAGCACATCGGTGTCGAGCAGAACGCGCAGTTCCGGCAGCGCAGCTGCAAAGCCCTGGATCAGGCTCAGCGCACGGGCGTCGACGCCCGCCAGCTCAGCCTTGCTTTGCCGTGCTGCGTAGCGAAGTTCAAGACGAGCCTGGGCCAGCAAGGCGGTCAGCGCGGCATCCAGGGTATGGCCGACGTAGAAGTCTTCACTTTCTTCGCGCAGGTCGACTGGCCCCAGGCGCATGGGGAACAGCGCCCCGCACAGTTGCTCCAGAATCTGTCGCATCGCTTCGCGCGACGGCAGCTCGCGCCCGCCCTGCTCGCCAATACTGCGGCCATTACGGGTGCGCCATTGCTCACGGGCCCCGCGCAGGCCAGTGACAATGCTCTGCAACTGCCAATGCGCGGATGAAGGTTGTTCGCTCACGGTTTTCTCCTGCCGTATAGGCCATCTGATTTTGTTGCCAGGCCCGCGAAAGGGCCGAACCTGCCTGCATGCAATCCACTTTACGGCAAATCCGAGGCTTGGAAAAAACAACGCTTTATTCCATCCTGCGCTAAGTCAGGCATAAGCCGCGATGACGGAGTGGGTATCGTCGCCTACCCTCAAAGCAGCCGGCACCTGGCAAAAATCAAAAAATGGAATATTAAAGTGATTTTTTAGTATTTCCCGGCCTAATCAGCCAACCCTATAGTCGCCACCTCACTACCTAGACAACAAGCGCGGGGCTCTGCCATGTCGAAATTCGCCAAACCGCTACTCAACGCCAGCCTGGCCCTCCTGCTGGGTGCCGGCCTGCTCAGCCAGGCTTTCGCCGGCGAGCAATTGAAGACCATCCAGGAAAAAGGCGTCATCAACGTCGGCCTCGAGGGCACCTACCCACCATTCAGCTTCCAGGACGAAAACGGCAAACTGACCGGCTTCGAAGTGGAGCTGTCCGAGCTGCTGGCCAAGGAGCTGGGGGTCAAGGCCAAGATCCAGCCGACCAAGTGGGACGGCATCCTCGCCGCGCTGGAATCCAAACGCCTGGATGTAGTGGTCAATCAGGTGACCATTTCCGAAGAGCGCAAGAAAAAGTACGACTTCTCCGAGCCCTACACTGTCTCCGGCATCCAGGCACTGATCCTGAAGAAGAAAGCCGAGCAGCTGAACATCAAGGGCGCACAGGACCTGGCCGGCAAAAAGGTCGGCGTAGGCCTTGGCACCAACTACGAACAGTGGGTTAAAAAGGACGTGCCGCAAGCCGATGTGCGCACCTATGAAGATGACCCAAGCAAGTTCGCTGACCTGCGCAACGGCCGTATCGACGCCATCCTGATCGACCGCCTGGCGGCGCTGGAATACGCGCAAAAAGCCAAGGACACCCAACTTGCCGGCGATGCCTTCTCGCGCCTGGAAAGCGGCGTGGCCATGCGCAAAGGTGAGCCGGAACTGTTGGCAGCCATCAACAAGGCCATCGACAAGCTAAAAGCTGACGGCACGCTGGCCAAGCTGTCCGAGAAGTACTTCGGTGCCGATGTCACCAAATGATCGCTGAAAGCCTGCAACTCGTTGTCGACTCCGCGCCCTTCCTGCTGAAGGGCGCGGGTTATACGGTGCTGCTCAGTGTCGGCGGCATGTTCTTCGGTCTGGTGCTGGGCTTTGCCCTGGCGCTGATGCGGCTGTCGAAGATTCTGCCGCTGAACTGGCTGGCTCGGGTCTACGTGTCGTTCTTCCGCGGCACGCCGCTGCTGGTGCAGCTGTTCGTCATCTATTTCGGCATGCCGCAAATCGGCATCGAGCTGGACCCGATCCCCGCTTCGCTGATCGGCCTGTCGCTGAACATGGCGGCCTATATCTGCGAGATCCTGCGCGCAGCCATTTCCTCGATCGACCGGGGCCAGTGGGAAGCAGCCGCCAGCATCGGCATGACCCGCGTGCAAGCCATGCGCCGGGCGATCCTGCCACAGGCCTTGCGCACCGCGTTGCCACCGCTGGGCAACAGCTTCATCTCGCTGGTAAAGGACACCGCCCTGGCGGCGACCATCCAGGTGCCCGAGCTGTTCCGCCAAGCCCAGCTGATTACTGCGCGGACGTTCGAAGTGTTCACCATGTACGTGGCGGTCGCGGTCATCTACTGGGTGCTGTGCAGCATCCTTGCGCACTTCCAGAACCGCATGGAAGCGCGGGTCAACCAGCATGACCAGGAGCATTGAGCATGATTGAAGTCAAAGGCCTGACCAAGCGGTTCAAGGGCCAGACCGTGCTCAACGGTATCGACCTGACCGTGCAGCCCGGTGAAGTGGTGGCCATCATCGGCCCCAGTGGCTCGGGCAAAACCACCTTCCTGCGCTGCCTTAACCTGCTGGAAACCCCCGATGCCGGGCAGATCCAGATCGGCGCCATCAGTATCGATGCCAACCGCCCTTTGGGCGGGCAACAGAGTGCGATTCGCCGTTTGCGCCAGCAGGCCGGGTTCGTGTTCCAGAACTTCAACCTGTTCCCCCACCGCACCGCCCTGGAGAACGTGATCGAGGGGCCGGTGATCGTCAAGAAGACGCCCCGCGAGCAGGCCATCGAGCTTGGCCGGCGCCTGCTGGCCAAAGTCGGCCTGGCGGGCAAGGAAGACGCCTACCCACGGCGCCTGTCCGGCGGCCAGCAGCAACGCGTGGCCATCGCCCGTGCCCTGGCCATGGAACCGGAGGTAATCCTGTTCGACGAACCGACCTCGGCGCTGGACCCAGAGCTGGTCGGTGAAGTACTGGCGACCATCCGCGGCCTGGCCGAGGAAAAGCGCACCATGATCATCGTCACCCACGAGATGAGTTTTGCCCGGGACGTGGCTAACCGGGTGATCTTCTTCGACAAGGGCGTGATCGTGGAGCAGGGCGAGGCCAAGGCCCTGTTTGCAGCGCCGAAGGAAGAACGTACGCGGCAGTTCTTGCGCAAGTTCCTCGGGACTGCGGCCTCCGAGTAAACCTGTTCCGGCCCATTCGCGGGTAAACCCGCTCCTACAGTGCACAGATCTTGAGGCATGTGTGTAGGAGCGGGTTTACCCGCGAAGAGGCCGGCACCTCTGTAACCAATCCCCCTTCTATAAATATTCCAAAAAGTTAGTTCATAAAATTTTTATAAATCATTAGGGTATATATACCGGACCACCGGACCAGCACACGTCTGTCGCGATCAGCTGTAGCGACATAACTATTTTGTGAGGTCAGGAATGGTCAGGATCACAATCACCCCAGTGCGTAACGCCAGGGCATTGAGTGCAGCCAAGGAGCGGCACTGATGCCCAGCCAAGCCAACACCCAATTCCATAGCGATCTCGACAGCTCGCCCCCGCTGCTGCCGGCCAAGGTACTGCGCAACGACGCCGAAGCCCTGCAAGCGGCCCGCGAGCTGGCCGAGGTCGCCCGTGAGCAAGCTGCCCGACGCGACCAGCAACGCAAACTGCCCTGGGCCGAAATCGAACTGTTTACCCGCAGCGGTCTGGGCAGCATCACCGTACCCAAGGCCTACGGTGGCCCCGACGTGTCGTTCGCAACCGTCGCCGAAGTGTTCCGCCTGATCAGCGCCGCCGACCCCGCCCTGGGGCAGATCCCGCAGAACCAGTTCGGCATGCTGCAACTGCTGCGCCTGACGGCCAGCGAGGCGCAGCAAGCGCTGATCTTCCGCAGCGTGCTCGACGGCTGGCGCATCGGCAATGCCGGGCCTGAACGTGGCACCAGGGATACCCTCACCCTCAAGGCCCGAATCACGCGCGCCGGCGACAGCTACCGCATAAGTGGCGAGAAGTTCTACTCCACCGGTGCCTTGTTCGCCCATTGGGTGGCGGTAAAAGCCCTCGACGATGAAGGCCGCCAGCGCCTGGCATTCGTGCGCCGGGGAAGCCCGGGATTGCGCATTGTCGATGACTGGTCCGGGTTCGGCCAGCGCACCACCGCCAGCGGTACCGTGCTGCTGGACCAGGTGCCGGTGGACGCGGAACTGGTGATCGACAACTGGCGCCAGCGCGATATCCCCAACATTCAGGGCGCCGCTTCGCAGCTGATCCAGGCGGCGATCGACGCCGGCATCGCCGAAGCGGCTATCGATGATGCGATCACGTTCGTGCGCGAAAAGTCCCGGCCGTGGATTGAAGCCAACGTCGACCGTGCCAGTGACGACCCTTATGTAATTGCCGACATCGGCCGCCTGAAACTCGAGCTGCACGCCGCCGAAGCGCTGCTGCGCAAAGCTGCTCGGGTACTCGACGAGGTCAATGCTGCGCCTATCGACGCAGCCAGCGCGGCACGGGCCTCGATTGCGGTGGCCGAGGCCAAGGTGCTGACCACCGAGATTGCCCTGCAGGCCAGCGAAAAGCTGTTCGAGCTGGCCGGCAGCCGCGCCACCCTTGCCGAGTTCAACCTCGACCGCCACTGGCGAAATGCCCGGGTGCACACCCTGCACGACCCGGTGCGCTGGAAGTACCACGCGGTGGGCGCTTACCACCTTAACGGCACCCTGCCTGCACGGCATTCCTGGATCTGATTTGCTGCCTTTGGGGCTGCTGCGCAGCCCTTCGCGGGCTTTCCCGCTGCCACAGGATTGTCACCGCCTGAACCGGCATCACTTTACCTGTGGGAGCGGGCAAGCCCGCGAAGGGCCGCAAAGCGGCCCCCGGAGAACTCCATGACAATTGCTATCATCACCAGCGACGCCCAAGCCCTGGCCGTCGCCGAAGACATCGCCCAGCAACTGCGCCGCGACAGCGCCCTGCGCGACCGCGAACGCCGCCTGCCGCTGGCCGAACTCGAACTGTTCACCCGCTCCGGCCTGTGGGCCATCAGCGTGCCCAAAGCCTTCGGCGGTGCCGGCGTGTCCAACGTCACCCTGGCCAAGGTCATCGCCCGTATCGCGCAGGCCGACGGTTCGCTCGGGCAGATTCCGCAGAATCATTTCTACGGTCTGGAAGTGCTGCGGGTAAACGGCAGCCCCGAACAGCAACAGCGCCTGTACGCCGAGGTACTGGCCGGCCGCCGTTTCGGCAATGCCCTGGCCGAGCTGGGCACCAAGACCGCCCACGAGCGCACCACCCGCCTGAGCCGTGACGGCGACGGTTTCCGCATCAACGGGCGCAAGTTCTATTCCACAGGCGCCATCTATGCCCAGCGCATTCCAACCTCGGTCGTGGATGAACAAGGTATACAACAGTTGGCCTTCGTCCCGGCCGACAGCCAGGGGCTGCAGGTGATCGACGACTGGAGCGGCTTCGGCCAGCGCACCACCGGCAGCGGTTCGGTGGTGTTCGATAACGTGTACGTCAGCGCAGCGGACGTGGTGCCGTTCCAGAGCGCCTTCGAGCGCCCCACCCCGGTTGGCCCGCTGGCGCAGATCCTCCATGCCGCCATCGACACCGGCATTGCCCGCGCCGCCTATGAAGACGCCCTGCACTTCGTGCGCACCCGCAGCCGTCCGTGGGTCGACTCCGGCCTGGACAAGGCCACGGATGACCCGCTGACGCTGAAAAGCTTCGGCCTTCTGGCGGTCCGCTTGCACGCGGCCGAAGCCCTGCTGGAGCGCGCAGGCGAATACCTCGACCGCGCCCGCGACGACAGCACTGCCGACAACGTGGCCGCCGCCTCCATCGCCGTGGCCGAAGCACGCGCCATCAGCACCGAAATTTCCCTCACCGCCGGTACCACCCTGTTCGAACTGGGCGGCAGCCAGGCAACATTGGCCGAACACAACCTCGACCGCCACTGGCGCAACGCTCGCGTGCACACCCTGCACGACCCGGTGCGCTGGAAGTACCACGCCATCGGCAACTACTACCTCAACGATGCCAACCCGCCACGCCGGGGGACCATCTGATGGCCAAGCAGATTCTGCTCAATGCCTTCAACATGAACTGCATCGGGCACATCAACCACGGTCTGTGGACCCACCCACGGGACACTTCAACCCAGTACAAGACCCTGGACTACTGGACCAACCTGGCACGCCTGCTGGAGCGCGGTCTGTTCGACGGGCTTTTCATCGCCGACATCGTCGGTACCTACGACATCTACGGCCAGTCACTGGACGTCACCCTCAAGGAGTCGATCCAGCTGCCAGTCAACGACCCGCTGCTGCTGGTGTCCGCCATGGCTGCGGTCACCCGTCACCTGGGTTTCGGCCTTACCGCCAACCTCACCTACGAGGCGCCGTACCTGTTCGCCCGGCGCCTTTCCACACTCGACCACCTGAGCAATGGCCGGGTGGGCTGGAACATTGTCACCGGCTACCTCGACAGCGCTGCCCGGGCCATGGGCCTGGCGCAGCAACCGGAGCATGATCGCCGCTACGACCAGGCCGATGAATACCTGCAGGTGTTGTACAAGCTGCTGGAAGGCAGCTGGGCCGATGACGCAGTGGTCGCCGACCGCGAGCATCGCGTCTATGCCTCGCCCGACAAGGTGCGCAAGGTTCAGCACCAGGGCGAGTTCTACAAGGTCGAAGGCTACCACCTGTGCGAGCCCTCACCGCAGCGCACCCCGGTGCTGTTCCAGGCCGGCAGCTCGCCGCGTGGCTTGGCCTTCGCCGGCAACCATGCCGAATGCGTGTTCATCAGTGGCCAGGACAAGGCAGCCACCCGCGCCCAGGTCGACAAGGTTCGCGCGGCCGCCCAGGCCACCGGCCGCGACCCGCAGGCGGTCAAGGTGTTCATGGGCATCACGGTGATCGTCGCGGCCACCGAGCAACTGGCCCAGGCCAAACATGCCGAGTACCTGCGCCACGCCAGCGCCGAAGCGGGCGTCGCGCACTTCGCCGCGTCCACTGGCATCGACTTCGCCGCCTATGAACTGGACCAACCCATTGCCTTCAACCAGGGCAACGCCATCCAGTCAGCCACGCGCCAGTTGCAGGACAACGCCTGGACCCGCCGGCGCCTGTTGCAACAGCACGCCTTGGGCGGCCGCTACGTAACCCTGGTCGGCGCGCCTGAACAGGTGGCCGAGCAGTTGATCGCGTGGATCGATGAAACCGGCCTGGACGGTTTCAACCTGACCCGCACCGTCACCCCGGAAAGCTTCGAGGACTTCGTCGAGCTGGTCATCCCGCAACTTCAGCAGCGTGGCCGCTACAAGACTGCCTACACCGAAGGCACCCTGCGCGAAAAACTGTTCCATACCGACCACCCGCACTTACCCGCCGACCACCCTGGCTCGGCTTACCGCTTTACCCCTACCCCGACTGGAGCCCTGCACCATGCTTGAGAAACTGTTCCGGCCCGTCGCGGCCATTGCCATCACCCTCGGCCTGTGCGCCGGTACCCTTGCTGCCGAGCCGTTGAAGATCGGCACCACCTCGGCCTTTGCCATTCCGCTGGAAGCCGCGGTTGAAGAAGCCCACAAGCAAGGCCTGGAAGTGAAGCTGATCGAGTTCAGCGACTGGATTGCGCCCAATGTCAGCCTCAACAGCGGCGACATCGACGCGAACTACTTCCAGCACATCCCTTTCCTGGAAAACGCCAAGGCTGCTGCAGGCTTCAACCTCGTGCCTTACGCCCCGGGCATCATCAACAACGTTGGCCTGTACTCGAAAAAGTACAAAAGCTTTGCCGAGCTGCCTGAAGGCGCCAGCGTGGCCATCGCCAACGACCCGATCAACAGCGGCCGTGGCCTGCTGCTGCTGGCCAAGGCCGGGTTGATCACCCTGAAGCCCGGCGTGGGCTACAAGGCCACCGAGGATGACATCGTCGCCAACCCTAAAAAGCTGAAGATCCTTCAGGTCGAGGCGGTGCAACTGGTACGTGCCTACGACGACGCCGACCTGGTGCAGGGTTACCCGGCCTACATCCGCCTGGCCAACACCTTCGATGCCACCTCGGCGTTGCTGTTCGACGGGCTGGAAAACAAGGAATACGTGATCCAGTTCGTCATTCGCCCGCAAAGCAAGGACGATCCACGCCTGGCCAAGTTCGTCGACATCTACCAGCATTCGCCAGCGGTGCGCGCTGCGTTGAACAACGCTCACGGCAAGCTCTACCAAGCCGGCTGGGAAGGCTGAAATGAGCCAGGCCAGCGCGCTCAGGGCGCCTACACCCCAAGCACTGCCGCCAATGGCCAGGGAACAGGCCCTGCGCCCCGAGGTCAATGAAGCCCACGTGCGCTTCATCGGCCTGGGCAAGACCTACCCGGGCCAGGCGCAACCGGCCTTGCAAGGCATCGACCTGAACATCCGCCATGGCGAGATCTTCGGCATCATCGGCCGCAGCGGCGCCGGTAAGTCATCACTGCTGCGCACCATCAACCGCCTGGAGCAACCCAGCCAAGGCCGCGTATTGATCGACCAGGTGGATATCGCGCTTTTCGATGAGGACCACCTTGTGGCCCTGCGCCGGCGCATCGGCATGATCTTCCAGCACTTCAACCTGATGTCGGCCAAGACCGTGTGGCAGAACGTGGAATTGCCTTTGAAGGTCGCCGGCGTGCCCAGGGCCGAGCGCCAGCGCAGAGTGCGCGAATTGCTGGAACTGGTCGGCCTGCAGGAAAAACATCACGTGTACCCGGCGCAACTGTCCGGCGGGCAGAAACAGCGCGTGGGCATTGCCCGGGCACTGGTGCACAGCCCCGAGATCCTGCTGTGCGACGAGGCCACCTCGGCGCTGGACCCGGAAACCACCGCCTCAATCCTGGAGCTGCTGCGCGATATCAACCAGCGCCTGGGCCTGACCATCGTGCTGATCACCCACGAAATGGCAGTGATTCGCGACATCTGTCACCGGGTAGTGGTGCTGGAACGCGGCGCAGTGGTCGAGCAGGGCGAGGTCTGGCGGGTGTTTGGTTCACCTCGTCACGAGGTTACCCGCACCCTGCTCGCCCCTTTGCAGGCCAAGCTACCCGCCGCACTGCAAGCCAGCCTCCAGGCCCACCCGGCGAGCGGCAACAGCGCCGTAGTGCTGAAACTGACGGTGCTCGGCGAGCCAGAGCTGTCTGCCCTGTTCAACGACCTGGGCGGGCGTGTGCGTCTGCTGCAGGGCGGCGTGGAAACCATCGGCGAACATGCCTTGGGGCAACTCATCCTCTCGGTGCAACACTCGCCGCACGACACCCATCAATTGCTGGAACGTGCCCGCCGTTGGGCCGAGGACGTGGAGGTATTGGGCCATGTGGATTGATCGCCTGCTGGAAGGCTTGCTGGATACGCTGCTGATGGTTGGGGTTTCGTCACTGATCGCCCTGCTGGTGGGTGTACCCATGGCGGTGCTGCTGGTGACCAGCGACAAGGGCGGGATCTTCGAGGCGCGGCTGCTGAACCGGGTGCTGGGCGCCTTCGTCAACCTGTTCCGCTCGATTCCGTTTCTGATCCTGATGGTTGCGCTGATTCCTTTCACCCGCCTGGTGGTGGGTACCACTTATGGTGTGTGGGCGGCAGTGGTGCCGCTGACCATTGCCGCCACACCGTTCTTTGCGCGGATTGCCGAGGTCAGCCTGCGTGAGGTCGACCATGGTCTGGTGGAAGCCGCACAGGCCATGGGCTGCCGGCGCTGGCACATCGTCTGGCATGTACTGTTGCCCGAGGCGCTGCCGGGGATCGTCGGGGGCTTCACCATTACCTTGGTGACCTTGATCAACTCGTCGGCGATGGCCGGGGCGATTGGTGCCGGCGGGCTGGGGGATATCGCCTATCGGTATGGCTACCAGCGTTTCGACAGCCAGATCATGCTGACCGTGATCGCCATGCTGGTAGCGTTAGTGGCGTTGATCCAGCTGGGCGGGGACCGCCTGGCGAAGGGTTTGAACAAGCGTTGAAATCTGAGGGCTGCTTTGCAGCCCGCTCTCAATCCCAGCGAAGATCCTCAGCCGGCACTGGCCGCCCGAACCAGTACCCTTGACCCAACTGGCACTCCTCCTGCAGCAGGAAGCTGGCCTGTTCCGCCTGCTCGATGCCCTCGGCATGCACCTGCATCCCCATGCTACGGGCCAAGGCGATGATCACCCGCACAATGGCGATGTCGTCTTCATCCACTGGCAACCCAGCCACAAACCCTTGGTCGATTTTCAGCTTCTGCACCGGCAAACGCTTGAGCCGCAGCAGTGACGAATACCCGGTGCCAAAGTCGTCGATGGCCAGGGTCACCCCCAGTTCGCGCAAGCGGTGCAGTTGCTCCAGCGCCACCTCAGGGTCTTCCATCACCGCGCTTTCGGTCACTTCCAGCTCCAGCAAGGCCGGGGCGAGGCCGGTGTCGTGCAGCACTTCGGCTACCTGCCGATACAGCTCATGCTGGCCAAACAGGCGACTGGAGATGTTCACCCCCACAAATGCCAGCTGCCGGCCTTCAGCCTGCCACTGCACCATTTGCCGGCAGGCCTGGCGCAGCACCCAGGTATCGATCTCGGCAATCAGGCCGGTGCGTTCGGCAATCGGGATGAACTCGCCCGGCGGTACCAGGCCGCGCCTGGGGTGCTGCCAGCGCACCAGCGTCTCGACCCCGACCTGTCGGCCTGATGCCAGGTCGTGTACCGGCTGGAAGTACACCCGCAGTTCATCCTGCTCCAGGGCCCGACGCAATTCAGCGGCGGTCTCGACCCGATGCTGGGCGTGGGCGGTCAGCTCTTCGGTGTACAGCGCATAGCAGGCCCGACCGTTGCTTTTGGCCTTGTACAACGCCGAGTCGGCATTGCGCAGCAACTGCTCGGCACCCAAGGCATCGCTGGGGTAAAGGCTGATTCCGACGCTGGCGCTGATGAACAGACGATTGCCGTCGAACTGAAACGGCTCACGCATACGCTCGATGATGCACTGCGCCAGCTTGCCCGCCTGGCCGACCTGCTGGCAGTTCTCGACCAGCACGCCGAATTCGTCGCCGCCCAGACGCGCCAGGGTCACACCGTTACCCAACACCTCCCCCAGACGCTCGCCCACCAGCTTCAGCAACTGGTCGCCAATGGTATGGCCCAGGCCGTCGTTTATGCTCTGGAAGTGATCCAGGTCCA
Source organism: Pseudomonas sp. GD03862 (assembly GCF_029840855.1). NCBI lineage: Bacteria > Pseudomonadati > Pseudomonadota > Gammaproteobacteria > Pseudomonadales > Pseudomonadaceae > Pseudomonas > Pseudomonas sp. GD03862. The sequence continues at coordinate 18,520 of NZ_JAOCDI010000035.1, read as the reverse complement.
GCAGCAACAAGGCGCAACCGCGCTTGTTGGCCTGCGCCGCCGCCAATGCCTGCTCCACCCGGTCGGTAAACAGCAGGCGGTTGGGCAGGCCAGTCAGCGGGTCGTGGTGGGCCAGGTAGGCAAGCTCCTGCTCCGAATGCTTGATGGCGCTGATGTCACTGAACACCGCCACGTAATGGCTGAGCTCACCTTCGTCGTCGCGAATGGCGCAAATAGTCTGCCACTGCGGGTAGATCTCGCCGCTTTTGCGCCGATTCCAGATTTCACCGCTCCACTCGTCCTTCTCAGCCAGGGTGGCGAAAACCTCCTGGTAGAAGGCCAGTCCATGGTGGCCGGACTTGAACTTGCTCGGGCGCTGGCCGATGACCTCATCCTGCTGGTAGCCGGTGATGCGCATGAAGGCACGATTGACGTGCACGATCAGGCCTTGGCGGTCGGTCACCAGCACACCTTCGAGGGTACTGTCGAACACTGCGGCAGCCATACGCAGCCGTTCACGGTCTTCACAACGCAAACGCGCGCCATGGCCGATGAAATTGAGCAGGCGCACGCGCGACACATAGATCAGCAAGGCACTGAGCAGCACCCAGACCACCACGTTGATCTGCCGCCCCACGGTCAGTGCCAAGGGGTCGTCAGTCATGCTGTGCAGCATCACCTCCGCCAGCGCAAGCCAGAGGATCGAGAGCACCACATACAGCGCAGCCATGCGCAAGGCGTCGCGAACGGAAACAGACATGTCGGGTGGGAAAGGCCATCAAAAAGGAGTGAGCATTATAAAGGCTGAAACATGTCGTGACCTCCTATCTCAACGGTTGACTGGTTTTATTTCCCCGCCAAGGGATAATCAGCCCTTCCCCCTGCATTTCGAGGGTATTTGCACCTATGTGGTATAACGGCCTGCTCGACCTGTCGGCCTGGCAACTGGTCGGCATCACTCTGTTGATGACCCACGTGACCATTGTCAGCGTCACGGTCTACCTGCATCGCTACTCCGCGCACCGGGCCCTGGAGCTCAACGGCGCGCTCAAGCACTTCTTCCGCTTCTGGCTGTGGCTGACCACGGCGCAGAACACCCGCGAGTGGACCGCCGTCCACCGCAAGCACCACGCCAAGTGCGAAACCCCCGACGACCCGCACAGCCCGGTGTACAAGGGCCTGGGCACAGTGCTGCGCAAAGGTGCCGAGCTGTACCGTGAAGAGGCGCGCAACCCCGAAACCCTGCGCATCTATGGCAAGAATTGCCCGGATGACTGGATCGAGCGCAACCTGTACTCGCGTTACAAACTGGGCGGTATCGCACTGATGGCGGTAATCGACCTGCTGCTGTTCGGCACCATAGGCATCACCATATGGGCGGTGCAGATGATGTGGATTCCGTTCTGGGCCGCCGGTGTGGTCAACGGCCTGGGCCATGCCCTCGGCTATCGCAACTTCGAGTGCCGCGACGCCGCCACCAACCTGGTGCCCTGGGGCATCGTCATCGGCGGTGAAGAACTGCACAACAACCACCACACCTACCCCAACTCGGCCAAGCTCTCGGTCAAACGCTGGGAGTTCGACATGGGCTGGGCGTGGATCCGCCTGTTCTGCCTGCTGCGTCTGGCCAAGGTGCAGCGCGTGGCGCCCATCGCCCACCGGGTGGCCGGCAAGGCCAGCCTGGACATGGACACCGCCATGGCCATCCTCAACAACCGCTTCCAGATCATGGCCCAGTACCGCAAGCTGGTGATCGGCCCGCTGGTGAAACAGGAACTGGCCCGTGTCGACGCCTCGGTGCGTCACCGCTTCCGCCGTGCCAAACGGCTGCTGTCTCGCGAAACCAGCCTGCTGGAAGACCGCCACCACGTGCGCATCGAGTCCATGCTCGCGCACAGCCAGGCACTGAAAACCATCTACGAAAAGCGCCTGGCCCTGCAGCAGATCTGGGCGCGCACCAGTGCCAACGGCCACGACATGCTGGCAGCCATGAAAGACTGGGTACATGAGGCCGAAACCAGCGGCATCCAGGCACTGCGCGACTTCGCAGCACAACTCAAGACTTACTCGCTGCGCCCGACCGGCGCCTGACCGCCGTTGATCGGCACGCCCCGCAGCGGGGCGTGCCATTCGGAACTTCGCCCCCACCTCTCCACTCGAATCCGGAATATCGCCTGCGTGGCGGGCCGGATGCTGGCCGCACGCTTTCACGTTGAGACCTGCTCCGTGCACATGGCCAAGAACATTCCAACGATTTTCCCCGGCACCCCTCCTCCCGAAGCCGCCCAGACTTTACTGGCGTTGCTCCACGCCCAAGGAGAGGTTGCCCGCCTGAGTGAGCGTGATCAGCTGTTCAGCTCGTTGCTCGACAGCGTCAACGCTGTGCTCTGGGCCTTCGACTGGGAAACCCGTCAGGTGCTGTACGTGAGTCCAGCCTACGAGCGCATCTTCGGCCGCCCGGTCAGCCTGGTGCTAGCTGACTACAACGAATGGCGTGACAGCATCTACCCCGACGACCTCGAGTTCGCCGAACGTAGCCTGGCCCAGGTACTGCTCAAGGGCGCGGTGGAAGACCGCGAGTACCGCATCCTCAATGCCGACGGGCAACTGCGCTGGCTGAGCGACAAGTGCTACATCAACCAGCAGCACGATAGCGACCGGGTAATCATTGTCGGTATCGCCGAGGACATCACCGAGAAGAAGCAGCTTGAAGGCGAACTGCAGCGCCTGGCCACCACCGACGTGCTGACCCAGAGCAGTAACCGCAGGCACTTTTTCGAATGTGCTCAGCAAGCCTTCGACAGTGCACGTGAGGACGGTACACCGCTGGCTTTCCTGCTGTTGGATATCGACGACTTCAAACGCATCAATGACAGCTATGGCCACCAGGAAGGCGACCAGGTGCTGCAACACATCGCCGACAGCGGCAAGGCCGTGCTACGCCGGGGCGACCTGTTCGGACGCATTGGCGGCGAAGAATTTGCGGCAGTGTTTCCGGGCTGCAACGCCCAGGTCGCGGAGCAGATTGCCGAGCGCTTGCAACGACAGATTCAGCACTTGAGCTTCACCCATGGCCAGCAGACGTACGGGGTGACGGTGAGCCAGGGGCTGACCGGGCTGACCGACGAGGATGTGGCGCTGGACAGCCTGTATGCGCGGGCCGATGCGGCAATGTACCGGGCCAAGCGGCAGGGCAAGAACCAGATAGTCCGCGGCTGATCAGGCGGCACGGGCACTGGCTGTGGCCGCTATTCGCGGGCCTGTGGGAGCGGGCAAGCCCGCGAAGGGCCGCAATGCGGCCCCCGAATCTCAGTTGGAAACCTCGGCCCCAGCCACCGGCGGTTCTTCCTGCGGCTTCACTTCCGGGTTCTCCACTTTGCGCAACCGCCTCAGCTCCGGCAGGCCAAGCTTGAGCAGCCGCGCCGTCTTGCCGCTGGCCACCTTCTCCAGCCCCTGCCCAGCCGGCAGCCGCGACAACTGCCCAGCCAGGTTCATGGCCAGGATCTCCAGCGAGTAAACGCCACCACCCAACTGGTAGATCGCAGCGATCAGCTCGCGCAGTGCCAGCGGCAAACGCCAGCGAGTACGCAACGCCGAGCCGAATGCCGCAGCAAATTCTTCCAGCGATTGCTGCACATTGCGCTCGTCCAGATCCCCCCCGGCCAACCGCCACTCTTGCAGGCAGCGCAACACCGCCAGGTCGCCCAGGCAATGCAGCAAGCCCGCGCAATAACAACGCCCCTCGTCCAGCTCGAGCATGCGCGCCAAGGTGCGGCCATATTCGGCAGTGTGCAGTGACAGGTCCCAGTAACGGGTCGCGTGCTCCGCCAACAGCGGGTCACTGAGGCGGGCGCTGCGCTTGAGGGTCATGCCCAGGATCAGGTTCATGCTTTGGGTACTGCCAAGCTTGTTCAGGGCCTGCAGCAACGTCTGCACCGGGGCTTCACGGTGCAATGCCGCACTATTGGCGGCAGCGATCAGCACCGCCGTAACTTGCGGATCGTTACGCACTTCCTCTTCGAGCACCCTGAGGTTCAGGCCCTGGGGGTTCAGCGCTCGATTGATCGCTACCTGCACATCGGCCAGCAGCGGCCCGCCATCGGCGGTAGCGCGACGCTGCTCAAGGTAGGCTGACAGGGTGGCCCCCGCCTGCAACGCCGGTACCGGGCAGGCGATCTCCTCGCCAACGGCCAGCAGCAACTCTTGCAGGCGCTTGCGCAGGTTATCCAGGTTCAGCGGCTTGCTCAGGTACGCCGTGGGGTGCAGGGGCAGCGCTTCGCGCACACTGGCGCTGTCATTGCGGTTACTCATGAGAATGAACGGCACCCCTGGCCCTTTGGCGCGCACCTTGCGCAGCAGGTCGAGGCCGTCGACACCGGCCAGCTCACGGGCGGCGATGATCAGGTCAGGCTTGCTGGACAAGGCACTGAGCGCCTGCGAGCCGTCCGCGCATACCTGCAGGCGGGCGTCACAGCGCACGCTGAGCAGCATCTCGCTGAGCATGTCCCGTACCCAAGGATCGCCTTCGACAATCAGTACGCTTGGTGGGGTGGGGGCTGCAGCGCTCATCGCCAACTACTCCTGAATAACCTGACACACAGTCCGTCGCAGCTTCCAAAGCCAGTCCTCCGATAACCATAGCGCCACACGGCTTATCTGGGCATAAAAAAACCCGCCTAGGCGGGTTTTTTCTGAAGCGCGTCACATCAGGCGATTTCAGCGAAGCACTCTTCGATGATGGCCAGGCCTTTGTCCAGCAGCGCGTCTTCGGCGGTCAGCGGAACCAGGATACGCAGGACGTTGCCGTAGGTGCCGCAAGACAGCAGGATCAGACCCTTTTCACGAGCCTTGGCGACAACCTGGCCAACAGCAGCAGCGTTCGGGGTGTGAGTGCCCTTCTCGAAGACTTCGACGGCAATCATCGAGCCCAGACCACGGACGTCGCCGATGATCGGGTACTTCTTCTGGATTTCGCGCAGGCCGGCGGTCAGGCGCTCACCCACAGCCTTGCTGCGGTCCAGCAGTTTTTCTTCTTCGAACACTTCGATCACGGCCAGGGCCGCGGCGCAAGCGATCGGCGAACCGGCGTAGGTACCGCCCAGGCCGCCAGGCGCGATGGCGTCCATGTATTCGGCCTTGCCGCACACACCGGCCAGCGGGAAGCCGCCAGCGATGGATTTGGCGAAGGTGGTCAGGTCAGGCGCAACGCCCATCTGTTCCATGGCGAAGAAGGTGCCGGTACGGCCAGCGCCAGTTTGTACTTCGTCGGCGATCAGCAGGATGCCGTGCTGGTCGCACAGGGCGCGCAGGCGTTTCATCAGCTCTTTCGGCGCTGGCAGGAAGCCGCCTTCGCCTTGTACTGGCTCGAGGATGATTGCGGCGATGTCGCGCGGCTCGGCGTCGTTCTTGAAGATGCGCTCGACCGAGGCGATGGCGTCGTCAACGCTGATACCGTGCAGTTCGCTCGGGAACAGGGCGCGGAAGATGCCGCCTGGCATCAGGCCCATGCCAGCGGAGTACGGCACGACCTTGCCGGTCAGGCCCAGGGTCATCATGGTACGGCCGTGATAACCGCCGGTGAAGGCGATGACGCCAGCGCGGCCAGTGGCAGCACGGGCGATCTTGACGGCGTTTTCAACGGCTTCGGAGCCGGTGGTGACCAGCAGGGTCTTCTTGTCGAAGTCGCCTGGGACCAGCTTGTTGATCTTTTCGCACAGCTCTACGTAGGGCTCGTAAGCCAGCACCTGGAAGCAGGTGTGGCTGACCTTGGTCAGCTGCTCTTGCACGGCTGCAACCACTTTCGGGTGCAGGTGGCCGGTGTTCAGTACTGCGATGCCGCCAGCGAAGTCGATCAGTTCGCGGCCTTCAACGTCGATCACGGTCGAGTTCTTCGCGGTGTCGACGAAGATCGGGTGGATCTGGCCGACGCCACGTGGAACGGCAGCTACACGACGTTGCATCAAGGATTCGTTGGTTTTGCTCATAATGCCCTCATTGCGCCGACAGGAATGGCGCTTTTATTCGGGGGCGGCTGGGAGTGCTCGCGAACAGTATTCGTTGATCGACTGTCGTGAACGCCCTGGCCACCAGGTACTGCAATGTAAAAAAGGCCAGCGAGACGTCGCTCTCGCGCCCCGCTGGCAGAGGTAAAGCCTTTACCGTGCTATCAGACGCTGATGCACAGGTATTTGATTTCGAGGTAGTCCTCGATACCGTACTTGGAACCTTCGCGGCCCAGGCCCGAAGCCTTGATACCACCGAACGGCGCGACTTCGTTGGAGATCAGGCCGGTGTTGATACCCACCATGCCGTACTCCAGGGCTTCGGCGACACGGAACACACGGCTCATGTCGCGGGCGTAGAAGTACGAGGCCAGGCCGAACTCGGTGTCGTTGGACATGGCGATGACTTCGGCTTCGTCTTTGAAGCGGAACAGCGGCGCCAGTGGGCCGAACGTCTCTTCCTTGGCGACAGCAGCGGTCTTCGGTACGTCAACCAGGATGGTCGGCTCGAAGAAGTTGCCTTCGATCAGCTTGCCACCGGACAGCACTTTGGCGCCTTTGCTGACGGCGTCCTCGATGTGTTCCTGGACCTTGGCGACAGCCTTGCCATCGATCAGCGGGCCAGTGGTGGTGCCTTCTTCCAGGCCGTTACCGATCTTCAGCTTGGCAACTGCAGCGGCCAGCTTCTCGGCGAACGCGTCGTAGACGCCGTCCTGCACGTAGATACGGTTGGCGCAGACGCAGGTCTGGCCGTTGTTACGGTACTTGGAGATGATCGCGCCCTCGACCGCCTTGTCCAGGTCGGCGTCGTCGAACACGATGAACGGGGCGTTGCCACCCAGCTCCAGGGAAACCTTCTTGATGTCCTTGGCGCATTCTTCCATCAGCTGGCGACCGATTTCGGTCGAGCCGGTGAAGGACAGCTTGCGTACCAGGGAGTTGCCGGTCAGTTCGCCGCCAACTTCGCCGGCGCTGCCGGTAACCACACTCAGCACGCCAGCCGGGATGCCGGCACGGTGGGCCAGCTCGACCAGCGCCAGAGCGGAGTATGGGGTTTGCGAAGCCGGCTTGAGGACCATGGTGCAGCCAGCGGCCAGGGCCGGGCCGGCTTTACGGGTGATCATGGCGGCCGGGAAGTTCCACGGGGTGATGGCCGCGGTAACGCCGATTGGCTGCTTGATGACAATCAGGCGCTTGTCTGGCTGGTGGCCCGGGATGGTGTCACCGTAGATGCGCTTGGCTTCTTCGGCGAACCACTCGATGAACGAGGCAGCGTAAGCGATTTCGCCCTTGGCTTCGGCCAGCGGCTTGCCCTGTTCGGTGGTCATCAGGCGAGCCAGGTCGTCCTGGTTCTCGATCATCAGTTCGAACCAGCGACGCAGCTTGGCCGAGCGCTCTTTCGCAGTCAGGGCACGCCAGGCCGGCAGGGCCTTGTCGGCGGCCTCGATGGCGCGGCGGGTTTCCGCGGTGCCCATCTTCGGCACGGTACCGATGACTTCGCCGGTGGCCGGGTTGGTCACCTTGATGGTCTGGCCGTTGTCCGCATCCAGCCACTCACCATTGATATAGGCTTGCTGGCGGAACAACTGAGCGTCTTTGAGCTGCATGTCGGCTTCCCGAATTGTTGATTGTTGAAAAGCGCCCAAGGCAGGGCATCGAGCGTTTGAAATCTCAAACGAATGCTAAGCGGCTGCTGGGGTGTTGGACAATAGGCTGTTCGAAAAAAAGAACGAATGGTTGCACAGCCCATCTGAAATCGCCCGCAGAATGGCCGCTGAAGGGTAGACGATGCTGCGGCCGGACGTGGGGCGAAACCAAAATTCGTTTCACTGCTTGTCACGGCTAATTTCCCCCCGCCCTGATGCTGGGCTGAAACGATGATGCTGTCGTCATCGGCGCCGTAATCGATGGCATTGGCGTGCGCTCGGTTACGGCCGGTCCCCCCGGCCCACCGTTGTTCATTTCCGATCGGTATTGTCGTGTATCCGCCCCACAGGGATCTGCACAGCCAACACGGTAAAAACAGCTACAGATCAAGGCGATGGACGTCAACGACACAGATGGGTATCATGCGTGCGCGTTGCACTCGTAGCTCAGCTGGATAGAGTACTGCCCTCCGAAGGCAGGGGTCGTGGGTTCGAATCCCGCCGAGTGCGCCATATCAAGAAAGCCCTGGGCCTGAGCCCGGGGCTTTTTCGTTTGTGCGCCATGTCACCTTTCTGGTACTCCCGTGCCACGGGTCATTGATGTTAGCGTGGGCGTCTTCCCGTTCTCCGAACGGGTAACCCATAACAATGATTGGCGAAGGAATGCGCACAACCATGCAGTTGAAAAAACTCACCGCCACCACCCTGTTGCTGGCCAGCATCGGCCTGTTCACCCAGCCTGCCCAGGCCAACCTCACCCAGCAGCAGTCCGCAGCTATCGTCAAAGCCTTCGACGGCAGCGACCCAAGCGACTTCAGGCAATTCCTCGGCAAGCTCAAAGGCAGCGACCTGGGCAAGGCCGACGACCTCGAGGCAACCGTCGACGCCTACCTGGCCGACAAGCCATTGGCCGCCGGGCAACAAGACGAGATCAACCGCCTGCTCGGCCTGTATACCCGCATCAAGTATGGCAAAGCCGCAACCGAAACCCTGCGTGAACTGGTAGCCATCCCCACCTTCAATGTCGAGGGTACGCCGCAGTACGAAAACCCTGAATTCCTCAAGATCGCCGACAAGATCAAGGCCTTGGCCGACCGCTTCGGCCTGGCCTTCCGCAACATCGACAACCGGGTGTACGAGATCTCGCTGGGCAGCGGGAAGGAAGTGATCGGCATCCATGCCCACGCTGACGTCGTGCCGGTCAACCCGGACAACTGGAAGCTGGCCGACGGTACGCGCCTGGACCCGTTCAAGGTCACCCTGGTGGGTGACCGCATGTACGGCCGCGGCACCGAGGACGACAAGAACGGCATCGTGGTGGCGATGTACGCGCTGAAAGTGGCCAAGGACGAAAACCTGCCGCTCGCCCGGCAGTTCAAGCTGCTGATCGACACCACCGAAGAAACCAGCGGTGATGCCATCCCCTACTACTTTGAGCGCAACCCTACGCCCGATTACAACCTGGCCCTCGACGGCGGCTACCCGGTAGTGATTGCCGAGAAAGGCTACGGCACGGTCATGGCCAGCTTCACCAAGCGCCCGGCCAGCGGCAAGGGTGCCGAGATCGTCAACCTGACCGGTGGCCTGGCCACCAACCAGATCCCGACAACGTCGGTTGCGACCCTGATTTCTGACAACCCGGCACAGCTGGTCAAGCACCTGCAGCAAGCCGGCGCCAGATATGTGAAGCAGCATGGAAGCGACTTCAGCATCGACGCCAAGGCCGACGGCAAGCAAGTCTTGCTCACCGTGACCGGTGTTTCCGCACACTCTTCGGAGCCGGAATCCGGCATCAACCCGGTGGCGCGTATGCTCGACTTCATCAATGGCCTCGGCCAGCAGGTGTCGCTCAAGCACAACCACTTTACCGACGCGGCCCGCTACGCCGCCGAAAACTGGGGCCTGGACTACCTGGGCAACAAGCTCGGCGTGGCCTTCAAGGACCCGTTCATGGGCCCGCTGACCACCTCGCTGACTTTTGTCGGGGTGGATGACAAAGGCTTGAAACTGGCGGTGAATCTGCGCATTCCCAAGGGGAAGCCGATCGCCACGATCAAGGACGAACTGGCCGACAAACTGGGCAAATGGACCCGGCAAAGCAACACCTCGGTGGCGTTCGACTTCAGCCTGGACGAGCCGATGTACCGCAACCCTGAAGGCGAATGGGTCAAGGCTCTGCTCGCTGTGGCCACCGAGAACCTGGGTATGAAGCATGAGTTCGGAACCTCGGCCGGCGCGACTTCGGTGCACGATCTTCCCAACGGTGTGCAATTTGGCCTGGCCATGCCGGACGTGAAGTACACCGGGCACAACGACAACGAGTTCAAGACCGTGGAGCAGTTCATGCTGGACTTGCAGGTGGTGAGCGAAATGGTGGCGCGGATCGGCCAGATGCCGAAGCTTTGATGCGCAGTACCGGCCTCTTCGCGGCTTTAGCCGCGAAAAGGCTGTTACAAGCGAACGGCAATGACGTTTTTCAATCGCCTCCATGCCGTTTCCTGCATTGCCGTGCAGAGCGCCGTACCGGATGCTTTAGTTAAACCGAGACAGCGTTTTTTCACCCGCAGAGGCCCGTATGAAGAACGTCGAACAAATCCTCAAGACCAAGTCCCAGCACCAGACCGTGTACACCATCGGCCCGGATGACTCGGTGCTCGACGCCCTGAAACTGCTGGCGGAGAAAAACGTCGGTGCACTGCCCGTGGTTGAGGGTGGCCAGGTGGTGGGTATCGTCAGTGAACGGGACTATGCGCGAAAACTGGTCCTCAAGGGCCGCTCTTCCGCCGCCACGCCGGTACGCGAAATCATGAGCGCACCGGTGGTCACCGTGGAGCCCAAGCAAAAGCTCGATTTCTGCATGAATCTGATGACCGACCGGCACCTGCGTCACCTGCCGGTGGTCGACAACGGCAGATTGCTCGGCCTGCTGTCGATCGGCGACCTGGTCAAGGAAACCATTGACGAACAGGCGAGCCTGATCAAGCAAATGGAGCAGTACATCCGCGGCGAATGAAGCGCCTCAATGGTAGGCGCGCTCCAGCTCGTCCAGCTGATGGTCGAAGCTACGCAAGCGCGCCGACCAGGTGTACACCAGCACTTCCAGGTCACGGTTGAGCACTGCCGTATTGCCGTGGCCGCTGTGCGTGGGCTCGCCGAGGTCCAGCTGGTAGCGTTCGCGGGCCATCGCCTGGGCCACGCTGGACAGGTCGCGAGCATTGGCCAGCCAGTGGTGATGGCGGTCATGGATTTCGCGGTCGAGCACCCGGCACTGGCGCTTCAGCGCATCCAGGCTCTGCTCCAGCGGAGTGCCCCTGAGCTCGCCCATGACCTCTTCGAAGGTACGCCCCGAATGCCAGTAGCTGCCCCAGAAATAACGGTCGAAAACCGTCTCGACGCGGCGTAGCGCAACCTTGGTATTCCAGATGGTCAGCAACGTTCGCCCCTGCACCACTTCGCGCTTGTTCAGGCGCAACTGCTGCCAGGCGATCCATGTCAGCGCCACCAGTGCAACCGCTACAGTGACTGCGGCAGCGGCGTACAGGAAATGCACGGCCTGGTTCATCTGTTGCGTCTGTCTGACGCCATAGAAGTAACTGGCCGTCAGGGTGCCCAGGATCGTCACGGAACACCAGAAACCTGGTGCGTAGGGATCTTTCATCGCGCTATCCCCTTATTGTTTTCCTGAGCATAGCAACGGCCGATCACTCGTCAGGTGCCGCTCGGCGCTTTATTTTCGGGGGCGGCGCAACGCTTCGTTGAGTTGATCGAAGGGCACGGCCCAATCGGAATCTTCAATGATGCTGTCCTGGAGGAATGCCCGCTGAGAGTCGCTCCAGAACGGCGCATCCACCAGCTTGATTTCGTTCTTCAGCGGGGAATGGCTGGTGATGAACTGATCGATACTCGTGGGATCGTCGGGCAAGCCCAGCTGCTTGAACAGTTCGGCAAAGGGATGGATCGGCGCTTCCATGGTTCCTCCTGAGCGCCAGGCAAGCCGTCCACGACGCCCGCCTGGCATTGGTTTGAAAACATCAGCACAGCTCGCGCACTTTGGCGTGCGGCACCAGTTTCATGTACTGCTCCATGCTCATGTGAATCAGGTGATCGTGGTCACCCGCCTCCAGGTAGACATCGCCTTGGCGGGTAAGACTCGGGTCGAGCAGCATTTTTATCTGGTAAGCATCGCCAAGGGCCGGCACGGCACCGCGTTCGCAGTCATTGAACAGGCTCGGCAGACCACTTTCACGGGTCAGATGCCAGGCCCCGGACATACGCACCTTGGTCATGTCCAGGTGCCGGTTGGCCGGTAGAACGGCCATGATGTAGTTGCCATGACGGTCATCGAGCATCACCGACTTGGCCACCCGCTCGGCGGGCACGCCGGCCGTTCGGGCCGACTCCAGGCTGGTGGCCGAATGTGGGTGGGGAATGATGTCGTAGTCGCAGTTGGCCTTGTCCAGGCTGGCCTGCAGGGTCTTTGCCATACGCATGATGCACCTCCGGTTTCGCCCCCCAATTCTCAATTTTAGGCCGGGTACGGGTGGGCGGGGCTAAACTTGTGTAATACGCGCAAATGAGGTGACGACAGGTGATCGCCCGCTGCTGGCGCTGGCTGTTGCTGCTGTTGTTGCTTGGCATCACGCCAGGTGGCCAGGCAGCGCCCGGCGCGGTGTGGGTGCTGAACATCGACGACGCCATCGGCCCGGCCAGCGCCGACTACCTGGTGCGCAGCCTCAGCCAGGCCCAGGCGCAAGGCGCGCAACTGGTGGTTATCCGCATGGATACCCCGGGCGGGCTGGACAGCGCCATGCGCCAGATGATCAAGGCAATTCTCGCCAGCCCTGTACCGGTCGCCAGCTACGTTGCCCCCAGCGGAGCCCGCGCCGCCAGCGCCGGCACCTATATTCTCTACGCCAGCCATGTCGCGGCGATGGCGCCCGGAACCAATCTGGGAGCTGCCACGCCGGTGCGGATCGGCGGTGCGCCTGGCACGCCCAGTGACGACAAAGCCAAAAGCGGCGACGATGAAACCCTCGCACGCAAACAGGTCAACGACGCTGCCGCCTACATCCGTGGCCTGGCGCAGTTGCGCGGCCGCAACGCCGACTGGGCGGAGAAGGCCGTGCGCGAGGCGGTCAGCCTGTCCGCCAGCGAGGCCTTGCGGCTGAACGTGATCGATCAGGTGGCCGATGACCTGCCTGACCTGCTGCGCAAGCTCGACGGCAAAACGCTTCAGGTGGCCGGCCAACCACGGCAGTTGCAGACCGCAGGCGCCAGCGTGGTCGAGCATCTGCCGGACTGGCGCACACGGTTTCTGGCGGTCATCACCAACCCCAGCGTAGCGCTGATCCTGATCATGATCGGCGTTTACGGCCTGTTGTTCGAATTCATGAACCCAGGTTCTGCGGTGGGCGGTGTGGTCGGTGGTATCTGCCTGCTGCTGGCGCTGTATGCGCTGCAGCTGTTGCCGGTGAGTTTTGCCGGGGTGGCGCTGATCCTGCTTGGCATCACCTTCATGATCGCCGAAGCCTTCTTGCCCAGTTTCGGCGTGGTCGGCTTCGGCGGCATCGTTGCCTTTGTGGTCGGCGCATTGATCCTGATCGACACCGACGCCCCCGGTTTCGGCATCCCCCTGGCCTTGATCGGCACCTTGGCGCTGCTCTCGGCACTCCTGATCGGTGGCGTGCTGGGCATGGCTCTCAAGGCCCGGCAACGGGCGCTCGTCAGTGGCGACGCCGGCCTGGTCGGCAGCCTGGTCACCGTCACCCAGGTGATGGCAAGCGACCCCTTCTGTGGTGTCGTGCTGGCTCAGGGCGAGCCATGGCAAGCGCGGTGCGCAACGCCGCTGCAAACTGGCCAGAACGTACGGGTGACCGCGCGCCATGGCGTGATGCTGGAAGTGAGCGCCGCCGCGCCTGCGACGCAAGGAGAATGAGCATGTTCATGCAATTCGGTTTCGGCGCTGTGTTGATCGTGCTGGCCATGCTGGTGCTGTCGGCGTTTCGCATCCTGCGCGAATACGAGCGCGGCGTGGTGTTCCAGCTGGGGCGCTTCTGGCAGGTCAAAGGGCCGGGGCTGATCCTGTTGATCCCGGTGATCCAGCAAATGGTACGGGTCGACCTGCGTACAGTGGTACTGGATGTACCGCCGCAGGATGTGATCACCCGCGACAACGTTTCGGTCAAGGTCAACGCAGTGTTGTACTTTCGCGTGCTCGACCCGCAGAAAGCGATCATTCAGGTCGAGGATTTTCTGGTGGCGACCAGCCAGCTGGCCCAGACGACCCTGCGTGCGGTGCTGGGCAAACACGAGCTGGATGAGCTGCTGGCAGAACGCGAGCAACTGAACCTGGACATCCGCCAGGTGCTGGATGCGCAGACGGATGCCTGGGGCATCAAGGTGGCCAACGTCGAGATCAAGCACGTTGACCTGAACGAGTCGATGGTACGCGCCATCGCCCGCCAGGCGGAGGCCGAGCGCGAACGTCGGGCCAAGGTGATTCATGCCGAGGGTGAACTGCAGGCGTCGGAGAAACTGATGCAAGCCGCGCAAATGCTGAGCAAGGAACCGGGGGCGATGCAGTTGCGCTATATGCAGACGCTGGGGACGATTGCCGGGGACAAGAGCTCGACCATCGTCTTCCCGCTGCCGATAGATCTGCTGAAGGGGTTGGTGGACAAGGAGAAATAGTGATGGGCCAATCGCGGGTTTGCCCGCGAATGGCCTGTATGCGGTCTGTCAGACCGGCGCGCGGCGCAAGGTCGCCAGGAAGGTGGCTGCACCAATGAACAACCCGGCAAAGGTGCGGTTCAAACGCTTCTGCTGTTTGGGCGTGCGCAGCATGCGCAACACATGCGAAGCCAACCCGGTGTATCCCGCCATCACCAGCAGGTCGACCGTGACCATGGTCACGGTGATCGCCACATATTGCGGCAGCAGCGGCGCATGGGGATTGAGGAACTGCGGCAGCACCGCCAGCATGAACACCAGCGCCTTGGGGTTGCTGATGTTGACCAGGAAGCCACGGAACACCAGGCTCAGCGGCTTGCCGATCGGGCGCACGCCTGATTCATCGCTCATGTCCATCGGCAGGGCACGCCACTGCTTGTAGGCCAGGTACACAAGGTAGCCGACGCCAAACCACTTGATGACCTGGAACGCCGTGGCCGAGGCAGCCAGGACGGCACCGACGCCGGCGGCGATGATGGCGATCTGCATGATCAGGCCCAGCTGCAGGCCCAGGGCGTTCCAGTAACCACGCCAGAAGCCGTATTGCAGGCCGCTGGACATCGAGGCAATCGCCCCGGCACCGGGTGAAAGGCTGATCACCCAGCAGGCGGCAAAAAAGCCTAACCATACTTCCATCGACATCACACACCTCGCTCGAACATTTGTTGCAAAACGTTAAGCTAAGGTTTTGGCGAAAAAATAACCAGTGATTTCTGATGGATTTGTGTGGCCTGACCTGGCCTCTTCGCGGGCACGCCCGCTCCCACACCTACAGTGCATTTTCAGACGCTGTGGAATACCTGTGGGAGCGGGCGTGCCCGCGAAGGGGCCAGAACAGGCTCAGTCCGCTTCCGCAGCTGTTTCTTTGTGCAGGGCCTGTACCTCGGCCCCGCGCCAACGCCGCACGGACTTCTGGAAGAACTGACTATTGGGCACCTGCACCAGCGCTCCGCCCGCTTCGGGCACTTCCAGCAGGGTGGTGAACAGCAGGTTGATAGCGATCACTCGGCCTTTCACGCCTGGCTTGTCGAGGGTGTCGACCAGCTCGACCACATCGCCGATGCGAAACGGCCCGACCGTGAAGATCAACACCGCGCACAACAGGTTGGACAGCACGCTCCACATGGCGAAGAAGGCCACCGCCGCTACCGCTACGAAGCCGGAAAGTGCTGTCCACAACACGGTTGCCGAAACACCCATGCGCTCCAGCACGAACAGCAGCGCGCTGCCCATGATCAGCCAGCGCAGGCCACCGCGCACGGGCACCAGCAGCTCCGGCGGTAACGGGTAACGCTGGCCCAGGCGGCTCAGCCCGCGAGCGACGATACGTTGCAGGATGAACGCCGCTGCCAGGATCAAGAGGATCTGCAATCCCAGCCAGAAGGTGTCCATCCATTGCCCTGGCAGCAGCGAACGCAGTTCCTCCATCAGGACAACGCCTCGAGTTCGGCCTGCATGCTTTCAAGGGTTTCCAGCGCTTCCATCCAGGCCTCTTCCAGCTCGCCTTCGCGTTGCTTGAGCCGGGTCTGGCGCGCCAGCAGGTCGCGCAACTCGTCCTTGCGCGCCGCATCGTAAAGGCCACCATCACCCAGCGCGGTCTCGATCTCGGCCAATTGCGCGTGCACCTGGTTGAGCTCGGTTTCCAGCTTGTCGGCAGCCTTCTTGTGCGGTGCCAACTGCTGACGCAAGGCTGCGGCAGCCTGGCGCTGGGCTTTCTTGTCGGTCTTGTCCGGGTTGGCCGGTGCAGTACTGGCCGGCGCACTGCGCTGGCGGTACTCGACCAGCCAGCGGCTGTAGTCCTCCAGATCACCGTCGAAGGTGTCGACCTTGCCGTCGGCCACCAGCAGGAAGTCGTCCGTGGTGCTCTTGAGCAAATGACGGTCGTGGGACACCACCACCACTGCACCGGCAAACTCCTGCAAGGCCATGGTCAGCGCCAGACGCATTTCCAGATCGAGGTGGTTGGTCGGTTCGTCGAGCAGCAGCAGGTTTGGCCGCTCCCAGGCAATCAGCGCGAGTGCCAGGCGGGCCTTTTCGCCACCAGAGAAGTTAACCACCGGCTCGTCGCAGCGGGCACCATGGAAATCGAAGCCGCCGAGGAAGTCGCGCAGCGTCTGCTCACGCTCGGTAGGGGCGATGCGCTGCAGGTGCAGCAGCGGACTGGCCTTGTCGTCCAGCGAGTCCAGCTGGTGCTGGGCAAAGTAGCCTACCGCCAGGTTCTCGCCACGAACCAGGCGGCCCGACAACGGCTCCAGCTCACCTGCAAGGTTCTTGATCAGGGTCGACTTGCCGGCGCCGTTGGGCCCGAGCAGACCAATACGAGCACCCGGGGTCAGCTGCAGCTTGACCTTGTCGAGGATGGCCTTGTCGCCATAACCCAGGCGACCTTCGGAAAGGCTCAGCAACGGGCTGGAAATTTTCTGCGATTCACGGAAGACAAAGTCGAACGGCGAATCGACATGCGCCGCCGACAGCTCTTCCATGCGCTCCAGGGCCTTGATCCGGCTTTGCGCCTGGCGGGCCTTGGTGGCTTGCGCCTTGAAGCGGGCAATGTACTTCTCCATGTGCGCGCGCTGCGCCTGCTGCTTCTCGTAGGCCTGCTGCTGCTGCGCCAGGCGCTCGGCACGGGTGCGCTCAAAGGCGGTGTAGCCGCCTTTGTACAAGTTGAGCTTGCGCTGCTCGACGTGCAGCACATGGTCGACCACGGCATCGAGGAAGTCACGGTCGTGGGAGATCAGCAACAATGTGCCGGGGTAGCCCTTGAGCCAGTCTTCCAGCCACAGGATCGCGTCGAGGTCGAGGTGGTTGGTGGGCTCGTCGAGCAGCAACAGGTCGGACGGGCACATCAGTGCCTGGGCCAGGTTCAGGCGCATCCGCCAGCCACCAGAGAAATCGCCGACACGGCGGTCCATCTGTTCGTTGGTGAAGCCCAGCCCAGCCAGCAACTTGCGCGCACGGGCGTCGGCGGTATAGCCGTCGGCACTTTCCAGCTCACTGTGCAGGCGCGCCAGGGCGGTGCCGTCGTGGGCCTGCTCGGCCGCGGCCAGTTCGGCCTGGACCTTGCGCAGGCGCACGTCGCCATCAAGCACATAGTCCACAGCCAGGCGGTCGAGGGTGTCGACCTCTTGGCGCATGTGGGCGATGCGCCAGTCGCCGGGCAGTTGGCAGTCACCGGCATCGGGCGACAGCTCACCGCGCAGCAAGGCGAACAGGCTGGATTTTCCGGCACCGTTGGCGCCGATCAGGCCGGCCTTGTGACCGGCGTGCAGGGTCATCTCGGCGCCTTCTAGCAAGCGCTGCGGACCACGCTGTAAAGTGAGGTTGGATAGTCTGATCATGATGGTCGCGGAGTCTACCAGCTTCCTCGGCCCATAGCGCGAGTGGAACCATGCACACCGACCTGTGGAATTACGCCCTGGCCCTGTATGCCAGGCCCGGCGTGGAAGCCGCCTGCCTTGAATTGCAGGCACTGGGTGGCGATGTCTGCCTGCTGCTGTGCGCGACTTGGCTGCAAGCACGTGGTGTGGCCGTACTGGGCGAACGTGCGCAAGCACTGCAAGAACTTGCCGAGCCTTGGCAGCGTGACGTGGTCGCCCCGCTGCGCAGCCTGCGCCAGCAATGGCGAACCCCAGCATCGGGTGATGCACAACTGGCCGCATTGCGTGAACAGGTGAAGGGGTTGGAGTTACAGGCAGAAAAAGCCTTGCTGGAGCGCTTGCAGGAACGCTCACAACAGTGGCCCGTGGGCTCCCATGAGCCCGCGGACGACTGGCTGGCCCGGCTGGCACCGGACCAGGCTCTGCATCATGACGCGCTAGTTCAGTTGCGCGTCGCAGCGGCTGCGCTTCAGGACGCCGAAGGTGCCTGAGCCGGAGTACTCACAGGTGCCGACGGTGCAGCAGCAGCCGGGCTCACCGAGTTGGTTGCGGCGGCCGGTGTAGCGGGTTTGGCTTCAGCAGGTTTGGCGGCGGGTTTGGCGGCCGTGCGTGCTGGTGCCTTGGCGGCAGCTGGTTTTGCGGCCGGCTTGGCAGCAGGGGCTTTGGCAGCTGGCTTGGCCGCAGGTTTGGCTGCCGCAGTCGCCTTGGCAGCCGGTTTGGCCGCAGCGGTCGCCCTGGCAGCCGGTTTGGCCGCAGGCTTGGCGGCAGCGGTCGCCTTGGCAGCTGG